>DATBGR010000593.1:0-5064 GCA_036557905.1 Nitrososphaeraceae archaeon
GCATAACAGTGTAATATAATATATATTATATCTGCCTTGCTACCCTATCCATTAGGTTTTTTACCACTCATTTAGTCATAGTATTTGGTAAATTAGTCAGGGGTCATTGGTAATCACATTCTTCAGATATTGTCATCTATTAGAATCCCAACCTGTTTAGCCCTTAGAGGTTGACCCTACTAATCTAATTCTGCTGATAGTCTTTTAATTAAATAATCTATTGACACCGGCTTTTCGATAAAACATCCTAAATTTACATTAGAGTATACTTCTCTTAAGGCTTGAATATTTACCATGAATGCAGTCATAAAACATACTCTAATGTTAATATCTAATTCTAGTATCTTTTCATGTAACTCAAAGCCATTCATTTTTGGCATATAAATATCGGTCAGAAGAATATCGTAAAAATGTGGTTTGAATTCTTTCACTACTAGCAAGGGATCGTTATATGCGTATACTTCAAATCTTCTCTTGTCATCATAATAATGACCCTCTAAACCTGCTTTGAAAGTTAAAGCAATATCGGGATCATCGTCCACAAGGAGTATTCTTTTGATAAATGGTGGCTTTAGAGATACTTTTGTTTCAGATTCTACGATGGTTTGTAAATTTGATCCTCGACTTTGTTGGTAATTAGGATCTGTAAATGAGGCACAAGAAGACTCGGAAAGATAATTCTGATCATGGAGGCGATCACCACTATTACTATAATAATGATAAAATGAACTAAACCCATTATTTAATATTGGATAACAGTTATGGATATTTGTTCGTGTAAGCAACATTATATAGTATATTCCAATTTTTCACTGCCCATCTTTATATAATTTGCTCGATCTGGACATTAGGACTAGTACGTTCGGTCATGCTATAAGTGAATAATTCCAAGGACCACTGAATTCCTAAGTGTCGTCTGTGCGTTCCAAAACAGTGTAGTATGGCTCTCATTTTACGGAGAAGGTATATGTTCCATCCCTTTTTATCAATTCAGACGTAGGACCAGCAAGGTGGTCTGTGACGGTGAATTCTATGGTATGCTTTCCTACAGGTAGAGGTGGCAAGAATAGAACGTATCCATCAGCAATTCCCCTAGATGTGCCTGGAGGCCCAAAGTCAAAGAGGCCCTTAACTGCGTTGGGTGGTACTGTTACATTATAAAAATTTGTTGTGGCCCTATCTAATTTAGTTGAATCTATAGGTACTCCATCTATTTTAACTACAGCATGAGTAAAATCCTGAGGCGAAATAGCGCATGTTTTTAGTTCACTATCAGAAGCAGGGTTAGGCGCTAACTTATTACTAAATTTCTTAAACTCTGGGTTGGCTAACCAGCACGAAGACTGTGATAATGGAAAGAATATTGCCTTGCCTTTTGGGATATCACATGAATACTTCACGGAGGCATGTGTTAGTTGACCTGTTGGCTCAACGTCAGGTAGATACCACACTGGACCCTGTTGATGAACCGAGCATGTCTTTGAATCGTATTTCGGAAATGGATGTTCATCGTTTGGAATACTTAACCACCATTGCCACCAATTCTTAAGCCACTCAGAATATGGCGTGCCATACGGTGAGGAACCCATTCTGAATGGTACTGGAACACTGCTAGAAGCACTAATGTAAGACGGCGCTAAAATTATTAATGAAAGGACTGCGGTCAGAAAAACCGGTATCAAGGCATTTTTCAATTTATGTTCAACTGTTATGAATAGACCCATTATTAAGGATTGAGAACATGGAAATACTGGCTTTGTAGAAGACATTGTATGAATACCGTTGGTTATTGATTATTTGTCAATTGGCCAATCTGGGCGGATTATTGTTATTTCTAGGTCTAGGTCTGTAATGTATTGCTCATTTCAAGACATTGGACAAGTTTGCAGCCACAATTAGCAACACGAAAGCGATATATCACTCCTTAATGCTCCGCTCATTAGTCAATGAGACTTTCTCATATGCATATATTATCAAAGGCCAGATGAAATGAAACAAACAATTCATGCTCGTAGCATTGGTAAGGGTTTGTTGATTGTAATCGTAGCAATTATTGCTGTTATTCTTCAGGTATTGGACAAGACCTTTGGTAATACGTTTACGATATCTCTTGGCAGTATATTTCCACAGGCTGACCTTATGATATTCGGTTTGATGGTTCTAATTACCATCACGATACAATTTGTACTAATCAAAAAGACAAGGAGATCGGTAACGGTAGAAAAATCTAAGTCAAGGCTTGGAAAGATTGTTCTTGTAATTGCAAACGTACTACAGTATTCTGCTTCTGGTATCCTTGTCGTTATTTTGTTCGAGGCTATTTTCACATCACAATATAACGTCGATCTCTTGGAAACGGTAGTGGGAATAAATCTAATCACTTCCAGTGTGTTACTAGCAATTCTTTCCTCAAGACTTGCACGCACATACAGGAACTCTCCAAGTAGAGTTGTGCTGGCTTATACCGTAGCAATTGTTATGCTTTCATTGAATGGTATTATCACCTTCATATATGTTGACAACTTCCTTCAGGGAAAACCTGATTACATAACATCCGATTTTAATCCATTTACTTCATACTCTCCAACAGCATCGCCTAGTCTAGTTTTTGCATATCAATCAATAGGAATTATTTCATTTGTAAGTTTATGGATAGCCACTATATTTCTAACATATCATTATGCTTCAAAATCTAGGAGGATAAAATATTGGACGATAGTAAGCATTCCCCTTGTATACTTTGCAAGCCTATACATAATACCATACTTACAAAATTTAGATTTACTCGGAATGTTCGGAGTTGGAGACAATCCGACCTATGCCTACACCTACAACTTTTTCTTAAATACAGTAAGAACCGCAGGTGGGATAATGTTTGGCGTTGCATTTTTCGTACTTTCTAGAAATATTTTGCATACTCAACTGAAAAAGTCTATAATCATGACTGGGATCGGCTTTATTCTTCTGCTTGGTGCAAATGCTATCTCACTCATTATAATAACTACCTATCCGCCATGGGGCGTTATATCAGTAACATTTACCATAACCGGCTCATATTTGATAATAGTTGGATTGGATTCTGCAGCATTTTATATAGCAACAGATTCCTCACTGCGAGGAATAATTGCAAGATCGCCTCGACACGAGTATGATTTTCTAAAGTCATTGGGCCGTACTGAAGCAGAGAATATTGTGACCGACAAGGTAAATTCTATCAGCAAACAAGTGTACAATAAGATCCAATATGATAATCTCTTTGCCATCTCTTCTGAACCTGGTAACATTCAAGAATATATCAAAGAGGTAATAAGCGAGGCGTGGAAGATAGATCCAAGTTTACTCAAAAAAACAAAAGATAAACTTTCCAACGGAAATCATGGATAAGAGAATAAGATCGTCCGACGTAAGCCATGATTGAAAGGGATGTCATATGAACCTAACATAGCATTTCCTCTAATTTTAAGCCCAAATATGGATAGAATGATATTGTCCAGCTAGATGAAGGAATAAGACTAGGCTTAAGAAGAACGACAATCTGTCGTTCTCTAGACAAAGCAACAAGGCATCCCGCAAGTGTTGGTCGATACTGTGGAAATGCGATAAGCGAGTCTGCAGCAATGTAGGACAATGATGTAAATCATGAGCTAATGTCATTAAGATGCGCGCCCCCAATTTCTAAAGATGCCTGGACAACTTGTTAACTGTGAAGAACTAGGCAAATTCATAGCCAGATGTTGATACAAAGACAACAGCGAATTGCGAATAACTATGACAGTTTTAGAATAGAATGGAATATCGTATAACAGGCAAGGAGCTTGCGCGCACATCTTTTCTGTCAGGTTTTCTTCATTATTCCTCCTAAATCTAAGGTTGGAGTTTGATATTGTCAGAAAATTACTAGACGGCATTTAGAATTGGACGTTTACAACACCAGGGATACCCGGGTTATTTTCTATCCTAAGGAAGAATTGAGGATCTATAATATCAAAACATTAGACAATAATAGTGAGAAGTAATAATAGAATTCAAAACTATCACGGGTATCTCGGGTACAATTTAACTAATGAGCAACTGCGCGCCTACCTATAGCAGGTTTATTGTAGTCTTCTCTTGACTAGACCTAAGTGCTAAGCTATAACCAAATAGCGATAACTTTTCACAAAGCTGCATCTAGTATATTCCAGTGAATGTACAATCCCCTCGACCTCTCCCTTTGCGGCGCTGTTGTTAAATAGAAGGTAAATAAAAGATGATAATCGAAGTGTCTCAAAATAAACGGAATGAAGATGACAGATTTGATATCTTAGCTAAAGAGATCGAATCATGGAAAGACTTTAGATATGCACTAAGAGAAGAAGATGCACGTCTGTTTGATAAAATGCTTTCTGAATGCGGACACAATAAAGACCACATAAGAACTGCGAGTCGCAAAGGTGAAGGATATTCAGCTGAATCATTATTCATGCTATTAGTATTGCAGCAGCAAAAAGTGATAAATGAATTGATTGCTAAAGTATCCAAGTGTAATTGCACATTATAATGTAATTTAATCTGGCACGCGTCTCATGATAGAAATGAATATTTTATCATCTTAGCCAGGCTGCAGCCTATACATTTGATCTCCCAATCCAGAAAACCTTTTTAATGTATTGAATTTCATACCATTATTATAAGACACTATTTCTGATATGATAATACAGGATCAATAAAAAATTTTGATTCTTATTTATGTGAATAAATTGAGTCGATCATATTCGTGTATATAGTTAAAAGCCAAATGTGAAGTAGGCGCGCTCCTATAAAGAATTATTGTCTTTATTCCATTTGCTTGACTCACAAGTAGTCTGGCAAACAACTTTTTGTTTTTGTCTCAAAATAAGTTGTTGAATAAATCTATAATGCGGAAAGTATTATCCTAACCTGAACCAAAAACGATTCAAAGGCTGTTTGTTCGATAGGTCTTTCCAATTTCAGCCTGACAAACAAACAACTTTTTCTAACCATAAATAATCAGTCGAAATACTATATGTTTAGTACAAGTTGACAAAAATGTCATAGGGTTTT
>DATBGR010000594.1:0-2258 GCA_036557905.1 Nitrososphaeraceae archaeon
TGAAGATGTTTAATATTTATGATTTAATGTATCGAAGGTGTGGACATAGATTTCTTGTCTATTTTGAAAAATATGAGGAGTATCATATCTCAAGTATCCGTGTATCGCGGTCTAAACACAGAGAACAAAATATCAACGATAGGCACAATGATAGGCACACAAACTAATACCTTTTCAGGAGCAGCAATTGCCACTGCCATTTGCATTTGTACGGTCTGTACACTATCCTTATTTCTCATGTCAATATTAAGTACGTCCAACGTATACGCCGTCAATACCAATAGCCCCGATAGTAACCTTAGCTCCCTAGTGGTTACTAAACAAGGAACATTTATAGACGCTAGTGGTAAGCTCAATCTTGTCGGAGTTGTAGACAATATCGGATACGTGCCAGTTCAAGTCAACATG
The DNA here is from genome assembly GCA_036557905.1 of Nitrososphaeraceae archaeon. Classification (GTDB taxonomy): domain Archaea; phylum Thermoproteota; class Nitrososphaeria; order Nitrososphaerales; family Nitrososphaeraceae; genus JARBAU01. The sequence continues at coordinate 409 of DATBGR010000594.1, forward strand.
GGTCTTAAGGTGAAAGATATGAATACTGGACATCTCACAACGATAATACAGCCAACATTTAGCAAAGTCATTTATCCTCTAGCAGGTGCACCCTTCAAATTTGTACTCAATGATTATCATAATAGCAGCACCAATGTGGCCAGTTCAACTATTTCAGGCAAGGCATATATTTCGAGCATAAAAGAAGTGTCAGTACCATATTTTAAATCATTAAGACTGAACTATTCCAACACACCAATCGGTAAAGATAGGTCGCTTGTTGGGACTGTAAAGAACATTGGACCAGTAGCTGTTCATGATGTAAGTGTCATTGCATCTGCTCATGATAATAAAACCCGTCAGATTGATTCTGTTAAAAGTAAGTCAATATCTGTCATAAAACCTGGCGAAGAAGTACCATTTACTGCTACCCCAGATCCTTCAGAAGGTCCAAAGATTCTTTATTACAGTTGTGCTGAAATTGATCTTCATCCTGGTGGCATGAACACTTTAGATATGGGTAATGGAAAGACTGTTGCATATGATTTACAGGGGATTGTGAGTGTTAGCGATTTCAAATATGTTAGTGCAACAGATAGCCTAGTTTTCGTAGTAAAACACTGGAACCCTACTGGCGGACCAATGACTCTCAAGATAGCTAAAGCATCGGGAGCTCAAGATGTATCTGTTCTTATGGACGGAAAGATGAATAATAAGGATGTATCAGTGAATTTAATGAATCCGCAAACTGTGCATATAGACTTCTTCATCCCCCCTGGCAATCATGATATACAAGTAAAGGGATTGTAATTATGCGGCTCAGTAAAATGATATCGATAAGTCGAAGGCTTGAGGCTCACCTTAATACATTAAATCTAATTTTCCTAGGATCTCCAAGCAATCACCTGGAATGAATAACTAGCTAGTAATATTGAAGCAGTTAAAGGATCTGTCAAAGAAATAAAAACATGCAGAACTAATCAAATTCAATTACCTTTAGTTTGGGACATCTCCAGCTTCCTTTTTTTTGCTATTTTGCATTAATAAATCCATTAAAAGCTGCATGAGTGACTTGTTTATAATAATTGTTAGCTGCGAATTTACTTTTATCTAATCCTCAGTTCACTCTGGGGTAGGCGTATGCATTTCATTCCAGTGTTTCAAAAATGTATTAATATTTTTTTGTAATCCTGTCTTTGAGTGCAGCAGAAACGAGCCTCCAAACTCCCATCCTAATTTGTCACACTCCACACATTCTTTCTGATATGAAGTTCGATTTCCATAAGCTTCCCCAACTACGCACTTTGCAGGATGATCGAGTTCAAAATACCACTTTAACCATGTTAAGGATAGCGGAAACGGAAGTTCCTTTCTTTGTTCAAATCGCTCTGCCCATTTAGGAGCTATCTCTCTCAGTGTCAATAAACGCTGCTCTCCCTCCTCCCCTTCCAACATAAGATCTGTTAAGAGTGACATATCGACACCTTAGTATAAGTAACCTTGAATAATAAATGTATCTTAAATCTGCTGGCTCTGAAGGTATCTCGTGATTTAGCAATTCTATATATTTCTCTTGTTAATTTGGAGCACAGATATGTTATTGTCAGATAATAATAGATCATAGACAGATATTACTAACTTGAAAATTCGCTTAAGTGATAGAACAAGGTGTCATGCAACAACTATTGATTATTATCTTGAAGTCAAATAAAATGTAGAAAGCCTTCATAATGAAATAGATACGCCAAAGTGGCAATTATTGTATCGTTATTGCAAAGTCTGAAATAATAATTGACAACAAATATGATCATAGGTAGCTTGTTCTCAGATTTCCCAAATACAACTTGTCTGATTTAATTTTGATTATACAG
>DATBGR010000595.1:0-17992 GCA_036557905.1 Nitrososphaeraceae archaeon
TTGTCTAATCCTATGATATCTTCACCGCTGGCATGATATACAAAGTCTGGTGTAACAAATCGATTTGCGCTTTCAATATTGCCCTTATTGAACATCTCCTCGATAAAGTTTCTAGCTAAACGCTTATTTTCTATGAGAGACATGAACTTAAACACAATCTATCTCTTATTAATCTTCTCAAAAAGGAACCGTTCTCAATTCTCACAATTTAGAGTCGCCGTCAAGCAATTAGTTAGGTAGGATTTGGATGGCGGTATACCGGGATCGAAATTATTGGATTCGAGTTCACCACTAAAAGCGAATTATTATAGTCATTACAAGACAATAAATATGGTCTAGCTAGAGGTTATGAATCCTAGTATTTGAGATTGGTAATGGATTCAAATTGTTTGATGGTGCTACTGTGAACTACAAATTATCAGTATAGAATGGTGAATACAGTGTACACTTCTCTTTTAATTGATCAACTAGGAAGTGCTGAGAATAATATTAGCAATTGAATATTCTATTTGTAAAATCCTTGAAGGCTAGGAACATTGATTTCTGAATAAAGGCCTTAATTAACATGGCAACTTCACGTAGTTAATCGAATCTGATATACTCTAATGTGCTCGAAATAATAACTTGAAAAATCAAATCACTTTAGCAGTCGCAGTCGCTGCAGTCATGATCGTACTATCTATGGTAGCTACAATGCCAATCTTGACTAATAATGCATTCGCTGGAGGCGATCATCACCATCACCACTAAAATCGATAACCGGTTTCGAAGACAAATCATGACCTAAGCATCCCAATTTTTTTGGGACTGAAATAGATAAGGCGGATTATCATGATCTTAAACTAAACCACGGGTGCAACACGCAGAATTGGTAAGTTAGAGTCCCAATTACCTGTGGATGATCTCGGCGAAAAGTGGATAAATCGAAGGCTTCTGCATATTATATATTAAGAGTAAGTACCGTTTAACCCCCCTAAAAAAATCCTGTCGAACAAGCTTTGTTTTTTGTCTTGCTACTTGCGGCCAGTTATACTACGAAGAGTAATTGATTTGACGAATGAACAAATTCGAATTAGACAGATTTTAATTTGTTTGACAGTGTAATTCAGGAAAAATGCTACTGTTGAATTACGGCACATCTGATACTGTCTAATTATATTATGACAATCCATATCGCATATCGAGGTCTTATGAAGGGTAATTGAGAACATTTCAATAAAATGATCCATCCCTATCACGAAGAGATATTGAGAATTGCACTATGATGATTCCTTTTTGATTGATTCGCTTGTAAAATACTAACTGATTGCTATGCAAAGCAAACCAAATTAAGTTAAGTTGTCCACGTCTGATCTAACACGGTTCTAGCTGGTTCGTTTCTATACGTGTCAACTGTAGGAATATCTCGAATAATGAGTAAAGCCTTGAAAACCAACACATGGAACACAAAGGTCAGCAACATTACTATAACAAACACGGCGATAAGAATTATACCTATAACTGCAGTTGAATTCATGGATTGATTATTATTTCTAATTAACCATCATAATAAACCTTTAGAAGTGAACATTCTCACGTGTCGCAGATCTCATCTTTATTTTAAATGGACTATTGAGGTATTTATTAAGGATCATCGATATAGACAACCAATCCGCCTGTCAAACGAAATCGTACTCAACAATGTCGATGACTCATATTCGACCTATATCTAGCTTTTAAATATTAAACGATGTGAGGGTTTTTGCCCGCACAATTAGAGAAATGGTCGGATGGTGGAGTGTGAACTATTAATGCAAAGTCACGTTAATTTAGTACAACTTAGCAGTATTGATTAACTAGTATCATTGTTGAGAACCTATTGATGATTCCGACACGGGTTCTTCATACTAATCGGCGTGATATACAAGATTCAAATTGATATTTATTTTCAATTCGCTGTTTGCATTAACCTTCGTCTAGTGCACCCTAACAAGCTAGTCTAACGTTTTGACAAGATATTGAATTGGGCTAAATAGAGAGTTGAGGTAGGTACATTTGTAAACCACTTACAAATGTCCCGATAAATATGTAGAAAATTGGTATTGGGCAATGGATTCTGTGTTAGGTAACGATATTAAATGATCCTGACACGCTCTCATAACAATATGGGCAACTGTGTTTTAAGATTTATATTAGCAAATGTAAAGCTACAGTTCTCGGATGTCCGAATAGTCCTTTGCAGAGCCATATTTGACATCTTATTCCGGATAGATTCACAGCATAATGTAATTCAATATTCGCTAGGAAGCGGCTTTAAAAGCATCTGTCATTACTTCACTTTCGGCCAAGGAAATATGTCAGCTGTACGCGCCCACTGTAAACGGTGTAGTTCGTCGGAAGGCGAGATGAGATAAAGCATATAGACTTAATTTCATATGCTCTATAGAAGACAATGGATGCAACAATTGCAAGTTTCGCACAAAGGTCAGTCACTTTTCTCTAAATATACGTTATGACACTGCCTTAGCTGCTCTTTAACACGGACGACTTAATCAACAAGGTCAACGTTAATTTTCCCGTTTAGCATGATAGGATTAGCATATACGTAGAATTTCTATTATTGACATATTGTAGTTTTCTTCTGGTCATGTCAAGCAAGAAATTTTATGACTCGTCCCTGTTTTTAAATTTGCTAACCTTATCTATGTAGCGTCTTGTCAACGATAATTCCCTCTATACTACTCAACTCGATGAAATGTCCATTTGTACATTTACCTGATATACCTATTTTGACTTTATTAGTTCGCAAATCAATTTGGCCATATATGAAGACCTTTCGTTCAAAGAAAGTAGCATGATCTAATACACTCAGTGCCCTGTCCAGATCTCCTGGTATCGCTGATGCTTCAAAAAAGATTATCGGCCTTTGCATAGGCGTATCAGTCGTATTTGCATTTTGAGTAGTACCGTCACAGATCTTCTGTTGACAATTTTCAGGATAATTGGTATTTAATGTCTTTACCGCCGGAATAGCCCCAGTTGCTGGTATTTTGCTACCGGAGAACGAAATCATTTCGCTCTTTAGTGGTTTAGTTCGCCTCTTCCACTCTCGAGGACAAAAAAGCTCGATAGCTCTATCAGTGATCACATTCTCCGAAATCTCATTTCTTAGCATATGCCTAATTGATCCACAAATCTCATCGGGACGGTTGATCCGCTTCAGCAGTTCTTCCCCTAATCGAATGATAATGTCCCTCTTTTTCCTGAACACATGTCTAAGACCAATTTTTACTTCTTCTAACGGAGGGGCAAGATCAACTTCAAGCCTTGAGTGGGTAATGCTCAAATTTTCCAATCCAAGTGTACTTCTAGTCATCTTTGTTTGTAGTGCAATATTACATAGAACTATCTACTATATAAATTTATCATATAATGCTTAGTAACGGCAAATTGTGAGCCTGCCGAACCATATCTAGATTTGGGCTGCGTGAAGATAGCAAATCATCACAAAACTAAACAAAATTAAAGAGATATGTGGCGCAATAAGTGAGTTTTACAGCCAACATTTCTTTAGCACTTCAACTTTAGAAGCAAGATTTGAAGAGCGAAGGACACATACCAAAGAAAGTTTAGATCAAAGCTGGAGTCAATCACCAAATCTAGGGATTAGTCTATCCTTTGACTTTCCAGCTATGCCTAGAGCCATCATTTCAATTCCACTTATAAGAAATGCAACTGAGATTATGACCCCTAGTAATGGCAGACCAATATAGACAGGATGTACCATTACTACAAGTGATATTGCAAGGCTTACAATGCCTACTCCAACCTGCAGTGCTCTAGATCGGCCCTGATCATCGCCTCTGATACCATGGACTATCCTTGAGATACCGCTAAAGAAAAGTGCTATTGCGCCAAGAAGTATTAGTATTGCAAATGTGAAAATTGGAAACTGCATTAAAACTATCGAAAAAGCTACAATCAACAATCCAATCCCAATATTAACTAGACGAGATTTGCTGGCTCTAGAACTTGCTATCCCTGTAGCCACCCGTTCAATGCCAATTACGAGTAATATCACGGAAAGTATGATTATAATCGAAAAGATTGCAGGGCCTATGAATAGTATTATGAAAAGGGAAAGTGTTATGCATATAACTCCTAGAACTATCTGCAACATTCGAAGCCAGGGAGGATTCTCTTCTAATTTCTGCAACAATCTTGTGACTTGACTATTATATTTAAAGCCAGCGAAATAGTGTTAATAGCTCCTAAATAAACTGACCAATTGCCATTTAAAAAAATTGATCATTACTATAATTCAGGCCTTGATTATTCTATCAACTTTCGAAGGGTGCTGATATACTTGTGAAAAATAGGTAAATATGGCGACAACTTTAAAACAATCTCCCGTTCTTGTGGCTGCGAAGTTATAATGTCTTTTTTTGATAGCCTATGAATAGTTATGGAAGAGGATTATTGTCGAATAGTTGCTCACTAATGGTCTGCACATAGCCATCCTAAAGAATTCGGCTATGTTCATAAATCACAAAGTATGAATGATTTTTTGTCATTGACTCGATCTTATCTTCCACCCGCATTCAGACGAAATGCAAACTACAGCTTAGTTCATGTGATTATCAATATAACATACAATCATACTCAATCATGTCTGAACTTTTGGTCGACTTTTTTAATTTTAATAATGACGTGCAGCTCGTGATTAGATACTAATATATATATTAGCTCGGCCAAAAATCGTGAATTTTCTGCTTAGAGAATCGAACCATCTTCTCCGTTGCCTTCATGCCTTTCAATATGGGACTCTCAAATTTGATATAGATGTATAATTAAATAAAAGAGTTGTTGCCGCCGATGGTCAGGATCTCTTCTCATTGAACGATGCCTGTACATTTGGTAAGCAATAGCAAGAAGATTGCAATTGGGAGATATGTTTATAGCTGAATCTTAACTATGTGCTAGATTTACGAGTCCAATGTTTTTGTACCAAAAACCTCCTCAGCTAATGGGCCTATCCTATTAAATATTTAGGAAAAATTCGTTAAATCATTCAATATTTGAATTGAATATTGGGAATTTAGGGATTTTTTCTCCAAACAATTAATGAGAGATCAACCACGAAGATTACAGCAGTAAAAATTGATCAGATTTACCATGAATAGATTAAATTAAAAAATAATCCAATTCATCAAGAATTGCAGCACGATTATGGAATTATTATTCTTCCTTAATTTGTGATTCCTTTATTTTTTGTTGCCAGGTGTGGATCAGAGTTACTTCAACTGTGATCGATTCATATTCAGATTTATTAATTATGGTAAAGGCATATGAATCGCTTGGCTTTGGCATGAATGTGTCATTAATTCTGGCACCTTGATTGAAATGGTGTGTATCGATGTCTGACGAATTGTGGGTATCCTTCCATTTGTCTACAACTTTCGACTCATAATAAAAACTTTAACCTCATAGTCTGCGTTCGCTGGGATCATGTCAAGGTTAATCTGTAATGTTTCATGAGAACTAGATTTACGCCAAAGTAAAGCATTTCATATCCCTGAGAGGTGCCTGCAGGTAAATTGAATTCGTTGATTTTGCGCATAACATGAGAAATAATCTTCATTTTTTGCTATGATATTTATCATATATCTATTCTATTCTATCGGTCTATCAGATAGTTATCATGAGCATTAATCTCATAGTCAGCGAAGGATTGGTGGATAAACCTAAGAATCCTCATAAATTGAGAAATCAGGATTTAAAAGATGTGGTGTTGCACATATTGTCAATATTTGGCAATTCTCTAGTTTCAACTGTTGCCGTAATTCCATGACATGATCATCGCATGAATACATCTTGGCATAATCCGATGTTTCAAAGCACCAATCAGCAATTCTATCGCACTTTTCATGTTGACAGTGTTTATTCAACTTTGTTCAGCTTTCTCAAAGATTGAACATTCACATTCCAGACAAAAGATAATTGGTGTCACTTGCCCGTTTTTCAAACTTTTGACTGTGGAAAACATGTGAAATAGCTTAGTGTGCTTGCATTTGCAAATTTCAGCGTCGCTCAACATCGCGATCTACCCCAAGCATCAGACCTCAAATAGCGAGAGGTACAATTATCCAATATTTGAATGCCTATCTTACTATCCGTCACTGGGTTCTCCCATTATATTACAAGTCTATGTTATTATACAGTCCTACTACTATATGCTCTTTGAAGACTATAATCGAAAGTGTCCTTTGTCAGTAGAAACTATTTTGCCAAATGGCAATTGAAAATTGGAAAATGTATTGCTTCATATCAGTAACTTGTAAATCGGGATTGAATAATGCAGATCCAAAAGAGTCATAATATGCAGAGCATTTCAAGTCGTTCGCATAGCAATCGAGGACTTATGACCGTCCAAATACCGCTCGATGTTACATACGACATAATTCAGGCAACGCAATGCAATGCCCGGACTTCATCTCGTATGGTTAAGTTCTAGAAACACCGAATGAGATGAAGTTAATTCAGCACATAGCCGTAGTCTAAAGCGCCGGTCTTAGCCTATCAATAGAGAATATTGTGAGAAAAATTTAGTAGGAAAGCTAAAATCAGTCTTGGTCACTAAGGTTTAAAGTATTGTTATAATTGCAGTCTAAATTCCACGAGGACTTGCACAGAATTAAATAGAAAATTGCGAACCTAAAATTAGATAGTTAATAGAATTTATATAATATACATACCGATCAGCTTTAGAGAGTTGCCGTCTAGTCAGCTTTATCATATTTCCAAAATCATGGATTTGATTACGATTTTAGATCCCCGATCTGTCCTGGACGTAGGAACTGGGTTTGGAAAATATGGTATTTTGTGCAGAGAATATTTGGAATTATGGGATGGAAGACAAGAATATTCCAATTTTAAGAGAAGGATTGATGGAGTAGAAGCATACGGTCCTTATATCACTGAACTCCATAAATATGCGTACGATAACGTATATGTCGATGACGTTCGAGATCTGGTAGACAAGCTGGACTTTAAGTACGATCTAGTACTGCTGATAGATGTCCTGGAGCACTTCAAGAAGGATGAGGGAGAACTACTACTTGAGAAGTTATTGGCAAGAAATTTAGGAATATTGATATCTACTCCAAAAAGTCCGAGTGAACAGAAAAATGCCTTTGGGAACGATTATGAAATTCACAAATCAACGTGGACAAGAAAGGACATTTCAAATCTACTCAATAATATGAAAATTGATTCAAATGTTATGAATATATCCACGAAATCCACGAATTGTCACTCTAATAGATCCTCATATTTTGTTGGAGATCCAGTAAGTGTCATCGGCTATGTTGGTAGCTTAGAGCTTGTGCGCAAACTATCAAGAAAAAGACTGATTAGAAAAGTTAGTAAAGTCCCTTATGCGGAAGGTACCCTTAAACTACTTGTTCGGACAGTAAGGTCAAAGGGAACGTTATAGACCATATTATTTGTAGCTAGCGCATTCTTGCTGTCACCGGGAAGTATAATGATCTAGTTCGATTGCTAATTTCGTAAATAATGAGATCTTATTGTGATGATAGAATTTGAGGGATACTCTCATTGTTCTATCATAATTCGGTTCATATAGCAACTTCGATCGAAATATCATGTTGTATGTTATGCGCCGTCACTTTTTCTATAATTCAAAAAGGTTGTCCACTTTCGATGATAAAAATACTGAAAATACTTAAAATATTCTAACTAGGCATCGCACATTCTAAACAACTTGTGATCGAGGTGTGATTACTATAAATAGTAATGATATATTTGTTGATACCATAGTTATTTAAGTAATTCAATAACTTCATATCACGAAGAGATTTTTTAGAATAATACTATCTAAGTCATAAGTTGAATAGTTCGATCGAATATGACTATCAGTTGGTTCAAGGTATTATACTAGGCGAATACTTACGATAACTACTGTGTAGATACGACGAGGGTATCTAAGCACCTAAGTGACAACCAGGCAACAATTAACACTCGAACTAAGGCTGGGAAAAATACAAATTCTTAATCTGACTTAGACATGATATTGATCATTAAGCTTAAAACATTGCTATAAAATTAAGAGTTTAGTAGGATCTCGACTCAGCACCAAATCTTGTGTGCATATTGTGAGATTCAATTTCGAGGTAGACATTGTTCGGCTCAAAAATTAATGAATGACTCCTACAACTTACTTTCCATCTCATAGATTCTTTTCATAGGTAATACAAACCAGGGTAACGTAACAAAGTATATTCCCATATCATCTACACTTAATTGTTAATGACGAGAAAAGCCCAGAATAGAAAGTTCATTAGATACAACAGAGGCGAACTACGGTACCACAAATCAGCATCCGGGATTTTTGATATACTTGCCAGAGGTCAACTCGTGAGCCAGGGTATTGCCATAGTTGCAAAACTCAGAATTCCTGACTATCTAGTAGATGGTGCAAAAACCATATCTGAATTAGCTGATATCACGAATGTCAATCCTGATGCCTTATACAGGCTATTACGAATGCTCGCTAGCGTGGGCATATTTCGTGAGATCAATAGATTCAAGGAAGATAAGAGCTGGATTAGAAACAATGAAATGAAAAGTTTCCAATTAACATCACCTGCCTCATTGCTACGCTCAAATGCGAAAAATTCAGTTCGAAATTTTGCTTTGTTGTTTGGACTAGATTCATTTAACAAAGCAACAATTAATCTTTTACATGCAATAGAAACTGGCGAGAATTCCTTCAAGTATGCTAACGGTTCAGAAATATTTGACTACTTACAACAAAACAAGAACAAACTTGATGCTGAAATTTTCGATAATGCAATCAGCACACTGAATTTATCATATGTGTCATCAATTTTTCATTCTTACGACTTCTCCCAATTTAGGACGATTCTGGACATTGGTGGAGGACAAGGCTTGTTCCTTGCTAATATACTAAAGAAAAATCCAAATCAGTTTGGTATTCTGTTCGATCTCCCAAAGGTGATTCGACGCGCTAAAAAAACATATTGGGTAGATGCTGACAAACAATCCTATACGAGAGGTAGCTATTCTCTAAGTTCACGGTGCAGGCTATGGGGGGGCAACTTCTTCAACGCAATCCCAACTGGAGCAGACTGTTATATGATAAAAAATGTGCTGCTAAACTGGGACGACGAATCGGTAGCTGTACTGCTAAGAAATTGTTTGCAATCCATGAAAAAGGTTGACATTCAACGCCTATCTAATTGTAGTCCGATGCCAAAGAAGAATCCTAAACTGCTAATTATCGAAACGATAATGCCAGAGGGAAACGAGCCCTTCCTTGGAAAATTTACAGATGTATTGATGCTAGTACTAACAAGAGGTGGTAAGTTGAGGACAAAACGAGAGTTTTCTGAATTGCTTACTTCTTGCGGATTTAAAATCCTGAATATTTTTAGACCGCCATGCAAAATGAGTTTTTTGAGCATAATTGAGGCCGTACCAGCTGAGCAAACACAAAATTATAGGAAAAACGAGGGTAGAATGAATCGAGTATGTTCAAAACTTCGGTCGGCTCGCTAATAGCCGTTACTAATAGTTTCGTTATATAATCTCCAAAACCTTCGCGTGACCTAAATAAGTCTGTTCGTGAATTAATAACAAATCTGGAACGTGAATGTAACATCTAGTAATATCCCTTCATTTTCAGTATACCCAAAAAGTCAGCAGTATCTGACCCAGATAGAAATGAATAATATTTTTCAACATAGGAATTGATATCAAGATTTGGCAATAAAGTGAACGATTTAATTAGTTGGCATCTATTCAAGTGTGTATAGGGAATGTAATTCATTGACTGTTATATACTCAAGATTAATCCGAGTAATCTCATTATTAAAATTGTATAGGTAACACTTTGCTTATAGACAAGTTTAGTTAGTATTCGAATCTGCCTCATCTTACTGTTATAGAAAAAGCTAGCTATCTGTTGTCGAAATCAATTGTAATTGTTATAGTTGGGAAACGGGGAAGTCAAATTTATTCATGTAGTTTGATATTCTTCTCTCAAGTGCTACCTGTATATCTAACTCATTTCATGCTTGAAAGTGTACGATAACTGGAATGAGATTGATATTCACATTTAACAATTAATGAAAGTACAGTGTATGTGAAATGATATATTTCAACGATGTGACGACTATGTATAGTACGATGTTACCAATTGATATTGTTACAGAACTACGGTGTTCAACAGTATCTCAGCTTTTAAGTTATTTCAAGGAATCTTACATCTGGCGATGGACTATGGAAAATTCATCTTCATCGATCTCCAATAAGGATTTTGGTAGCAGTCAAAAATTCAGGATTTCTCAAAGGGGGTATCTTTGCAATTTTTATATTTTCATTCACGTGCTCTGGACTTTTCTGACCAATTAAAGGTGCTATGATTTTAGGCGTAGATCTAACAAATTGGACTACTTTTTCAACTTTGCTTTTCAACCCAGTTCCGTAATCGGGAATCTCAGCGTCAAGTAATCTAGTTTGGAATAATGGAATGCTTGTAAAAATTCCAACGTTTAATTTTTGCGCGGCTTCAAAGATATTCAGTCCATCCTCTGATCCTACAGTTTGGTTCCTCAGTAACAATGCCTCTGTATAGACCAAGTTATATGGTAATTGAATAAATCGAAATCCATGCTCTTTTTGACCGCAGGCCATTTCAGCGGTTTTGACGACTTGTTCCAACGAAAGATACTCCCTACTTTCGGAAGGGACCCTAAAACAAGTCCAAGTGGCCATACCGTAATACCTAATTTTGTTCTGAGCCCGATATTTTTCGTATACACGAAAGGCCTCAAGTAGCATTTGCATAAATCTGTCTCTAGGAACATCGTTGAACCAGCTCTCGTATGCATTGTGGATATACACTAGGTCAATAGTATTAATGCGCATATTACACAGAGATTTGTCGATACATCGTGCAATATAGGATGGATGAAGAACATTATAGCCTGAGCTAATATCGTTAGATCCTATGATCCCTGTCAAGATATACATGCGGTTCATGTATTCTGTCAAATCAATGCTAGGATAGTCTGCATCATTAGTTACATATCCATTTTTGGTGGATATGAAAATCTGATCTCTACTTATTACTCCATCTCTTATCAGTCTGGATAGTGCACGACCTATTGATTTTTCCGATTTCATTGCCCTATAGTTGATGGCAGTGTCGACGACATTTATTGCGCCTGATTTAATCGAGCCATAAACTGCCTCTTCCATATCTTTATCATCCTTATCAGTTGTTTGGCCCAAGTATGTCCCCATGCCAATACTTGAGAAATATAGATTATCAAAAATTCGAAAGTGATCTGATGGCACGCCTGTCTTGCCCGCATTACTAGCATAGGTATGAGTTCCGGACGCTGTTGCGTATCCATCTATCATAAATCCCGGGTCCATGATTCAACCTATGTGATTAAGCTACAGCACTAAAAGCCTATTGTTATCTGTCAAGTTCTATTATCTATCATTAATAATTAGAAGGCAAAGCCAAAGCCTCCTCGTACGGAAAATGTCCACTATTTGTAAATTATAAATCCACAGTGAATCGGTCCAATCGGATCAACTAACTGCTGACGATCGTACAATGTATTTGTTGGGAACCAAAAGAGATTTTGCTGGATGTAGTGATAATCAGATTCACGGTCGAGTTTGTTTTGACTTAAATCGAATCAATTCAGTTATACACTAGTCACAATACGGACTCTGATGTTAACTAGTTTCATAGGTAATAGATTAGAGAATTCTAGGAAAGGATATGATGATCTACTTCGGTTCATTGGATAGTTTGCACGGGAGCATGATTAAAGTCTCGGAAATCTAATAGCCCGAACTCTTCTATGAATTTATCTATTTGTTGTTTGTGATCCATCAAGTTGGTTTCTTCTTTTCTCATCTTATCTAGATTATTCATCATCACTGTAAATCTATCATAGCTCATTTGCAATCCATAATAATCCCGTACTCTTGCGAGAGTGGTTTCATAATGAATTTTTGTTCCTGATGCTGTAGCATCAGATATAAGAATGATGTCATAGCCTAAGTTGAAGGCGTCTCTTATTGATGTTTCAACACAAATTGATGTATCCACCCCACAAAACACTAAGGTATTTACTCCAATACTTTGTAACCATACTCTTAATTCAGTGTCTTGAAATGCAGAATCCCTTCTTTTTATAATAACATGGTCATCATCAGTCGGTTTTAACTCATCGATAGTTTGTGCATCCCACGTGCCTCGTACACATATGGGAATCTTCAGCCTTTCTTCTCTAGATTTTGGTAACAGTGTATGAATCTTGGTCAAAAGGTCTATCCCACTTGCCTCTCTAACTGCTTCGGTAAAGAAGACTGGTATACCAAATGACCTGCAGAAATCGATAAGCTGTTTCACCCTCGGTACTATTTCCCGATAAAGTGGAGTATTCATTCCAAGCTTGTCGTACGACCCGGCCTTAGCTACAAAGCCATTCTGCATATCAACAACGACAAGGCCCAGACTAACTATGGTCTCCCCTGCCCTGATTTCGAACATATCATTTGATAATTCCAAAGAAACAAATAAAGATGTCTATCTGTCTGTCAAGACAGTTCGGTGACAAATAGCTCGGATTGATTCTAATTCGGTTAATTTTGAATGAATTAAAAATGGATTCTAGGTTATTTGAACTATCGATTTGAACTCCTCAACTATTATATGACTAGTGTAATAAAATTGAATTGCTTCCTATTCCAAAATAGATCCGAACTGAATTACATAGCATGCAATCGTGGAATATCGGTAATGCTGGGCCATATTGAGTAGCAGTATCACAGGATTATATCTAATTGAGGCGCAGGTTTTTATCGGGATACGAAGTTCTATATATTGAGCAAAGTCAGTATATCGTTCAACCATCATAGATAAGACAAGATTGCATTTGATCTAGAGATTAATCCAACTACGCCCGATATCTTTAAATAAAGCACATCTTAGACTATCCTGCACATCTCTTAGATACTCGAGATAAATAAAGAAAAATATTAGAGAATCTAAACACATTTTGAAAAGTTAAAATAGGTACGAGTGATATGCGCAATCAATGAGACGTTCGATATTCATGATAGCTTCCTTTGAGGAGTGCATGTCACTCGAGTGTTAGAAATGCTTGGAAACAAAATGTTAAATTATTGCAATATATGTTCTAAAGATGCTGACTTTTGCCTACACCTAGGAACAAACATTGGAGCCCATACTTTATTCTTCGTATGCAAGAATCATCATCACCTTATAAGGAAGTTAAAAGGAGAACAAATTATTGATGCCATTTGTCATGACGTTAGAAAAGGTTAGGAAAAATATCATATTCGTAGTTAATGAATCTAGAAAACCTTTTTGCATTTCAAATGCTACCACTGCATGTTACAAAATACATTTCATTGACTAGTTCTAAGAATTGAAACTAAAATTTAATTCTGGCCAATCTTCCAAAAATTGCAGTTGTATTTCGGTTATAATAGACGACTTGTAGTAATAGAGTGAATTCAACTTACATTGTAAAATGTACATAGCAGAAGTTGTTCTCAAGGACGGTAATCGAAGTTTATACTATTGTGTCTGATTTGCGAATACATCTAACTTAATTAATTCTACCTTAGCTGCCTAAATTTATGTCATCACGCATATGTAGCTATTATTCAGAATGATATATTGATTGTGCCTAAATCTAGTTGAGTTTATTTAGATTCGATACATACATGGTCCTCGTGTTGATATCTATTCGAATGGTAACGCTGGTTGGTAAAAAATAATTAATTGATGGATTGTACATAATATAATGTATTACGCTAAAAAAATAAGTGGTCGTTTCAGACTAGATAAAAGAGAAGAGGGACTGAAGATGGTCTCCGAATTTTGGAACTCGAATATGAGTAAGGTTCAAGGTTTAAAAGGGTTCATGTTTATTTTAGATCCTTATAATCCAGAACTAGAACTAGCTACTAATATCACTGTATGGGAAAGTAAACAATTTATGGATGAACTTTACTTACACAATGCGAGTTATTCAACAATCCTTGAAAAAATCTAACAAATGACAGATGGCGAATTGAAAAGATCGGAGTATATTGTTCTAGATTTTAAAAGGAATTGATTAATTAATTCAAATTTGATTACGCGTATTGTCATATCTGTTGTCCTCAGTCAGTTAGGCAATTTTCAATCTGTGTCTTCATCGTCAGAACCCAAGAAAAAGACATGGATTAATCGAACTACGTTCTAATTCAGACAGATAGGACAACAAGGTGAGTCGCCCGATTTTTCAGCTCTCAAATTAAGAGGATAGATAATCATGGTTTATATGATTTGACCGAAATCAGTGAATTAGTCTATAATCTGTGTAATTTGCGAAGCAAATCATAAGATGGGCTAGTTGAATCTGAACCAATGACTTCTAGGTCTAGTAATTTCGAACAAGGAAACCATTTAGGAATATTTCCGGCAGAATTCGGCGACATTACAATTCGACCAATAAATAATTGTTAGACTATGGAATTCAGTTTAGAAGATCTTTATCATAAATCTACTATTAAAGTTCAATGATTCCAAAATTCATCAAATCAATTACTTTCATAGCAATCGTCTGATTGTCCATGTATCAATACTTGCTTTAGCCCTAGTCTTATTGTCAGGAGCCTAGTTTTGTAGATGGTGCAATAAATAAGGCATTGGCATATATTAAATGTGATGCTAATATTTAGTAACAAGCAATTTCTAATTACTGCCACCACGCTGTTTCACTGGTCTTGTTTGTCTATGATCTGATGATTTTGGATTTTATATACTCAGTAGGACAAAGATCGTTCCAACGTTCATTCTTGGTGAGAGGCAGTCAATGATCATCTTCATTGTTTTAACCTTCTACCGCTGATAAAGTACGCAATACTACGTGGGCTCTAAATCCGATCCCTTCTATTCTGGCTTAGCATTAGTATGCAGTCGAAGGAAGCTGCTGCAAGAGATGACCTAATCGGGGCATTATTTATTTGGATGATATTGAGACTCATGGGACTACCGAACTATGTAAGTTAGAACCATATCACTTACCAATGTGTACGAATCAATCCTAACAGGCATTTAATTTTCATCAGAATACATAAGCAGTAGTTTTTGCCGAAGGCCAATCAAAAGGAAAGGCATATTATCGGAGAACGCTCTTTGGTGTCTATAAAGACCATGGATGGACATAAACATAAAAGCGTTCAAAGTAGAGTTGAGCATTTTCTCAGAGACAATAGTTCAACTGCATACTCAAAAGAAGAGATAATTAATTTGTTGTCGTCCGAGGGGATAGGTACAGAAATAGAACTGGAAAAAATTCTTGGCGAAATCGAAGTATGGAGCTCTATGAAAGATAGCAGATCATCCATTTGTTCGTCATGCAAAGGAGGAACTGTGTATTTTCAATGGGAACATGTACCCTGAGATTCGTCAATTATGTCCAATATACTGCTTTTCATAGCAAAATACATATGTGAATAAATGATAGTATTGATCACCAATTAGAAGGACATGAAAGGCCATGAATATTATTTGAATATTATTTGAATATTATGTATATTCTATTTATATGCTCAAAAATCAATATATTTCATCTGATAAGGAAAAACTAATTATTCGTATTAATTTTGCGCGAGTATATCTGTTCGAACAGAATTAATTATGGCAGTACCTATACCTTAATTTTGATAGGCCATTTACTTAAATTAGGAATTTCGAACTCGATGTCTGATAGACTAACCGTGATTTTATTCGATCCTGCTCTTCGTACTTACCTAAGTTCATAGGATGAATAAAGTTGCATTAATACAGAAGGCTTAGGAACAGCACAGCATTACAAATAGATTCATGAGTACACCAACAAATAAAAGCTATAATTGCCAATGTACTCAATTCTGATTTGTATTGGAGAATCGTAGATTAACAAATCATTTATCATTACCATGAGTGTATATTTACCAATTATTTGGACTACACTTGGTATCATTTATCAAATTCATCTTGAAATGCGATAATAGGAGATACTTACGAAGGGCTTACTATTCAATTTGCCTACATCCTTAGATATCACATATACGAGGCGCAGCTACGGATGATTTTAATAGTGGAGCTTGGTTACAATTTGCTTGATGCACCTGTTTCATCATGAAAAACATATTTGTGATCAATGTGGTAAAGAGTTTGAGGATAATCATGAGCTTGTAGAACATGCTAGGCATGTCCATCATCACCCCATCGTAAAGTGTAATAATTGCGGAATGGAATTTGTACACGAGAAGGATAGATTACATCATGTCCAACAAGAACATGAGATTAGGGTAGATCATCGCACTCATAAGTGGGAAAAGCCACACGATAAAAAGACACCGCAAGAACAAGTTGACGAGAGTACACACAATTTTGGCGATAATTTTTGATATTGACCCATCTTTCGCAACCTCTAAAGTCTAGGCCACACTGTTAGCAACCCGCTCGAAAGACCTAGTGAATAATTGGCAATCAATCCTTATTCTTTCCTTGATTGAGGCATTTATACGTCTATGATAAGTTATTCAGTAATGTTAAATATTAAATACTAATTATGTCTGTGTGTGAATTACACATGGATTGACATCATAATTGATATGATTCAGTTCAGTCGATTATTATGACATGAATCCTTTCTATTTTACTCAAATCATTGATTCTGCAGGATTTCGTATGGACATGCAGAGACTCTGTTCAGTTATAATTAAATCTCAGATCTATCACCTCATAATCTTTACGTCGTCACTATTTTGAATAAGTTGCAAGGATTAGTAGCCGTTAAACTAACTGGAAAAGCTCTTCCGATATCAATTTCCCTTTGTGATAGGTGGAGAATATCTAGGGAGATGGATTATATATATTCCGAGAAAACCCAATATACCAGCCAATATCGCCAGAATCACATTTTCAGGCAGATGGGTCCTAATTCCGAATTCTTTAGCGGTCAGTTCAAGAAATACAGTGATTAAGATACTAGACGATCCAATTGTTGCCGTTAATGACGCACCTATTCGGCTTAAGCCGGTGGAATAAGATAGCGAACCAATGAATGGAATCAACGAAAATAGAACTAGTATTATGATATTCGTAACAGAAAACTGCGTATGCCCAGTACTTGGCATTGACATAGACAATATCCCAACATTCATGCCGGAAGTTACAAATTCAATGAATAAAATAGCAAGGAGGAAAACGCCCGCAGTGAACATTGTTGTACCGGCTGCCTCCATCGAGGAATACGTCTTGACAATCTTAGTAAGAAAAAGTACTGCAGTTGCGAATCCAAATGCCGAAATAATCGCTTCTAACTCTCCGAACCCAATATGTACCAAATTAGGTGTCGTAGACGCAGCAGTAAAACTCAAGCCGCTTACAAAGGGGTTCAAATTTGTGTCGCTTAACAGTGCCAGTGCAAAGCCCATCAGAGCCACACCTATTCCAACGATATGGGTCCTATGAAGTCTCTCCTTTAGAAATAATTTGGCCAACAAAACAATTATAACTATTTCGAGCGGACCTGCCACAAGCAGCTCCTTTGATGCTCCTATTCTATTTATGGAATCATACCATGTAAATATACCAATCGCAAGGGCTAACGATGCAAAAATCAGTAGTTTGGTAGCGTCTGTAAACAATTTTTTTATTGCTTTCTTCCTCTTAAAACCAAACACGGCTGTAAGTAGTAACATGATACCAGCCATTGTTATACTCGTAGCGGATAGCATGAGTGGGGAAATTTGGGTAAATCTTGTTAGATATTCGATGAGGATGGATTCAATAGAAATCGCAATCGCGTATACGAAAACTATCCAGGACTTCTCGATTAACGAAGCTGAATTCAACTGCCAATAATTGATATATTAT
>DATBGR010000596.1:0-5168 GCA_036557905.1 Nitrososphaeraceae archaeon
TTTCAATAATGCAATCATTGTCTCCAGACTTCTTTATATTCAATGGAGATCAAATTTATGGAGATAATGCATGCTCTATAAATGGTCCATCAAATGTTACTGGATGGACAAATATAGAAGGAAATTTTCCAAGCGTTACTGACAATAAGGTCGATTGGAATAATCAAACTCAGCTACAAGGTATCTACAACAAACATTGGGAATATAATAGAGCAGATCCTCATTTACAAGGCTTGTTGCGCAATACATCGATGTATTCTCAGGCAGACGATCATGAAGTAGTAAATGACTATGGTGGTAAATGGTCCTATTGGACTAATGCTACTAAAAATAGAACAGGCTTTCCTAACGTAGTAAAAGCTGGTATTAATGCATTTTTTAATTTCTCGCCAATAGATAGAAATAAAGCAGAGCCAGACCGTATCTATAGGTCTTTTCATTGGGGCAAAGACTTTGATTTGTTTTTGTTAGACATGCATTCTTATCGCAGCCGAAATGATCTACCTGATACCGCACAGAACAATAAGACACTGTTAGGTAATGATCAACTTCACTGGTTAGAACAAAGTCTTCTTAACTCCACTGCTACCTGGAAGGTTATTTCTGCAGATGTACCGGCTACAATACCAAACTGCTTCAATAAACAATTGGGTTGCGATAATTGGGCTACTAATGGTACAGGTGACACTTTCAAAGAGACATTTACAAGAGAACGTTCAGATTTTCTAAGATTCTTAGATGATCACAACATAAAAAATTTAGTTGTGGTGGCAACAGATGTACACTTCCCAATAAATATACTAGTTGAGGACGATCCTAATCATGATGGACATAAGCTAATTTACCACGAATTGGTTAGTGGACCATTGAGTGCAATTCCGCTTAAAGCAAATCCACTTGATCCAACCATTAATGCTACATCTAAATATCAAGAAAATCAACTATTTAACTTTGGATACATCAAAATACAACAAGAGAAATCTGATGGAAAAGTACATTTAATATCAGAAATAAGAGATGAAAATGGTCTTCTACGCCCCGGATCAAATTGGGATATACCGCCACAATGACGAAGAAAAGCAACAGCTTCGTAGTTTGGATTTAAATACACTTTAAAGTCTTGCCAAACCGAGGAAGTTAGATTAGTAGGTAAACTAAGGGGTAAACAAGTTAGAATTGTGATGGATGAGAATATCTGAAGATCGTGATTACCAATTGCCCCTGACTATTTATCAAATACTATGACGAAATGAGTGGTAAAAACCTAATGGATAGGACAACAGTGCAGATATAATATATATTATATTACACTGTTATGCGTATATACGAACTACGACCTAAAACTAAGAAAAAGGTTTCTTATTAAATTCTTGTCTATGGCATCGATAATAATGTTATCAATTACACTAATAGATGGTAGACCAATTACTCCCTCAGCAAACGCTCTTGCAAGGTGTTCAGAAAAATACATGCCATCACCATCAGTAATACATCCTAATGTTCTTCCAGTAATTCTAATACATGGATACAATGAACCACCTTCAGTATGGTCTCATTGGGAAGAACGACTTAGAAGTGATGGAATTCCTTTTTGCACGGTATATTATTTATTAGGTCTTCAATTTCGCTATGATCAATGTGGATCTGCTTTAGATCATGCTAATGATCTAGCTCAGATAGTTCAAGACGTCAAAAGCTGGACACCAAATGATCATGTAAATATGGTTGGTCATAGCAAAGGTGGATTGGATGCAAGAGTATATCTGGTTAATAGCCGCACTCATGACGTTGCAAATCTAATAATGATTGGAACACCAAATGGCGGTAATCCTTTGGCAAATGAACTGTTGGCTGCGGCAGCAAAAACAGCAAGTATTTTCCTTCCAGGGTTTGAATTGGTTATTAATTCCTCATGTCGACCTGCACTAGATAATTTAGCGATTGGCGCTGATGCTACCAAAGCAATGGAAAATGAAAGTACGAAGTATTATACTATTTATGGTGATTGGAATCCGTCTTTGCCATGTCCACTAATTGAGCATGAGGATGAATTATATAAAGAACTAAAGCGATTGAATCAGATACCTAACGATGGAATAGTACCAGTATGGAGTGTTGAATCACATGCATTCCTACCACATTCTACCCTAATTGGACACACACAGCATTGTCAAACAGACCTTTTGAGTGATGAAGAATACAATATGGCAAAGAATAACGTACTATTGCCTATAAAATGACTACATAGATACTCGGACTCGCATCTGTCTGTATAATCTATAATTTAAAAATCTTGGACAAATGACTTGTAGTAGATGTATGAAGTAGTTTTGGTGTACAGTTTCTGGGGTTATCCTCAACATGTTATCCTGACCTGACATGTCTTAATGCATGACAAGGTTATGTTGCTGCAAAGATTAGAATTGTAAACGGTTGATTGACAACGTTATGCTTTTGGACATAATACGAAGTTCAAAATTTATGGAATTACAAGAGCAGAACAAGTACGTGCTACAGAGATATCTGTTGATGTGACGAATACAGTAAAGACGCTTGCTTACCCGTGGCGGTTATTAAGAATATAAATAAAAACAGCCGCAACAAATCGTCTATGTTTTGCTTATTATTCGTTTTAGCCTCAGCGATGTAAAAATGACAAAAATCACAAGGAAAATCATATTTAGAAACGGACCGTTCCATTCGTACACTCTCATGGACGGAAACGGTTCTGTTCGGTTGGTGTACTTCCTAGTTTATACCGCTGCTCGATGAATCCCATCGACCATAATCGTTTTACATTTTGCTGTGTCGTAGGCACTCACAAAGATTCTTCCAGGCCTTTTGAAGGAGGGATCATCACCATGTAAAACAGCCCAATCCTGTAACGTGCGGTGTTTTGCCTGAGGGGGCCTATATCATTTCCTCGATCATCACAGTAACTAACTACAAGACAGGTGTTTGCGTAGGCTTGCCATACTTCTGGATAAGAGATCCTAAATTGTCTAGAGCGTATGCCTATCTTATCACATAGTGGTAGTAGTATGGAATTCGATGCACTGAACCACGCAATTTTCACTTCTTTGCAGGAGTGATCTACAAGATCATCCAAAAGTAGATTCTCTCATGATCCTTGAAAATAATCAACAACCATCACTTCTCGTCCCTAGATGTTTGTATGGTTGCATTCTTATCCCATTCGTTTCCAATCCCGTATTAATTATCTTTTTTCGTATTCTACCTGTGTTTTCCACTCTAGGTACAAGTGAGTACTGACTAGTCCAACAAACAACTGAAATCACCCTCGTTGTAATCATTCCTAAGCAGGGCAGAGAACACAAGAACTGAAGACTCTTGTTATAGCAATGAAATAACCAACTGTTGTAGCGTTTGTAAATCTAACATCTACTAAAAAAGTGCTAAGGTGGCTAGACATAATAGTAGAGTCTATATGGATATTGTAGTCGTAGCCGTCGCACTTAACCTATCAGATTTTGACTTCATTTGTTGGTCTGTTTGTCTCCTTCTTCGATTCTCTTCGTCAATAATCATTGCAAGTATTTGCTGCATGGCCTCTACCTCTGCTAGGTTGTCTTCAACTATTCTCATGTTATGTTTAGCTGGGTCTACTGCTTTTTGCTTCTTTTGTATTTCTTTGTAAATCATATTCTTGACTTCGTTCACTGTTAGTTCTTTTGACAATTCGGTATGTTGGTTAGTCAGATATAGGATTAAAGTCCAGACTACCGATTTAGAGACGGAGAGCCAGAGATAGGTAGAGTGTACCCTACCCTATCTCAAACTCGATTAGAGTAGACTCAATTCGTTACTGTTTGTTCTTGGCTTTTTAAGGCATCGTATGTTGATCCTATGGCAGATAGATATTGAAGGCAGACTCGTAAAAGCAACAATACTACGATTAAATCATATTTGAACAGTGACTGCCTAATTCTGCTGACAAATCAAATGAAACGATTAGACTATTTTGTACTAGATATTTTTTGAAGAAGATAGTTATGATTTAACTTGGGTTACTATTCCATCTAATCTATATAATCAATTGTTGGAGACCGTGGTGTAGTGTTGAATCGAACTAGTTTAGCAACGGTAATCCCATTGATTCTACTTGCTACTTTAGCTACGACGCCCATCATGGTAACTGAAGACGCATTTGCAAGATATCAAAGGCATACAGACAGTGACCTTGGTCAAGCAGTGACTACTAGCACTTCATGCCTAAATCCAGTATCTAATTCTAATACTAATGATAATATGATAAGTAACGGTAATTGCGGAGGCACAGTTTCACAGCAAGGACAATCAGGACAAGCCTCAAATCCGACAACTGTTCAAGACGCAAACCCAACCATAGAAGTTCAAAGGTCAACTTCACAACCACCATTAACAACAACAAGAGGAAACTGTACAGCATGCTTTGACCCCCTTACCCCTGCTCAGATAACAGAGTTTGAGACTACACTTCGGCACAACTCCATGGCAATCTTTGGTAAAAATATAACGACAATTGAACAATTGTGTACGTTCCTGGAAAATATATTCCTTCAAGGAGAAAGTCCAATAGTAGCAATCGAGACAGCAACTGAATTGTTAAAGAATGTTCAAGGAGTTAGTTCAACCACAGTTTCCAATATCGAGACCTGTCTGGATAGAACATTCGTATAATATAAGATAAGATCATTACATTTGTATAATATAAAATCATTACATTTGAAAAAGAGAGGGGTCCATAACGCCGTATAAATTGGCCACTATTGTAAAAAACATACATTCCTTTCCTAACGCGTTTAATGCTGGACTAATATCTGAATTTCACCAATATATGATCGAAAATGGTTCTTCAGAAAGACATCAAAATAATAACTTGAAAGCAATTATTTACTTTGCAAGATTTTTGGAGATTGGCTAGGAACTCAACAAAGGAATTGGCGATCGTTTGGAGATGCAACATCGGAAGTATGAAAAATCTCTACTAGGGGAATGACTTTTCGAATATCGACTGAAAGGTCAGAATCACTTAAATACTTCGCAGCATTTAGAGGGTCGTGCCAAGTCACAGACTTGTTAGGAAAGATCATCTAGTCTTTATTGCTGTCGTATCTACTCTTGTTATCTCAGTCTCATCAATTAGTAACTATGGTTATTTTGACATG
>DATBGR010000597.1:0-3226 GCA_036557905.1 Nitrososphaeraceae archaeon
GTAATAAAAATATTAGAAGAATATGTTGTTCAGTTAAAAAGAGAGATGGCTGGAGAAGCTGCTGCACAAAGACTATGTCTTAAGCATACAAAGGGTCGAGGAATTACATAATGAATCATGCTAATTGGAGGAATGAATTATGAGTATTTGGTTAATCGTCGGATTCCCCATTGAAATATTAGTATAGATGGAAGTAGACGTAATGGGAACCTAATTTTGCCGGTTATTAGTATTCTTCTAGTTGTGTATATAAGAAATTCTAGACAATTACATTCTTTTTGAAAAGGACTGGGAATACTGATTGTTATCTCTTTTAACTAGCTATTGCTCGCTTTGCATCGCATTTTCTTGCATTTGATTTATTTGTTCTTGAGAAATCTCTGCAAATAGGTTACACCAATCCCTGCCAGAAATAATAAGGTTGAATTTCTTGAGGTCAGGATGAACGCATCTATCATTAGTTAGTATATCTGCATTAATAGGATCAGATGGCAAGAACCATTTACATGATAAGCAATTCTCTGATTGCTATGTAATTCTTTTCAGTGTATTTGTGGTATTTCCTGCCGCTGTAGTTGTCATCTATTACTACTTTCAAGCAGGACCTTAATGAATAAAAGAGTTTGCAATTTTTGCAGCTGATTTTTTATACTCATAGTATCACTTTTTTAGGTTCAATTAATTCTTGATTAAGACTGTCAACTACGTATAATTAATTGGTGATATGCTAAAGACCATATTGACCGCAGCGGTTTCGTCCTGCTTCAGTTAACCTGACTCTTTGTTCGCCATCCAAATACTCGAATGTAGTGACATAATAGAATCAATTCTACTAATAATACAGTTTCCATCTATAAGATGGGACGGATCCACAATGACCAGTAGTTGTTCGTAGTCATAAACAATCGACAACCTCCTATCAACTATGGGATGAGATCAGTTGAAGTTAAGTTAATTTATAACTGGCAAAAGGAGCTAAAAGAATCTCAATTAAAGAATCATTCCGAAAGACAACAGATTACATGAAAGGTATCAAGATATGCGCGTGCTTTCAAAATAACAAATCATATATCCTTAGACAATAGTAGTAACAAAACTCTAACTGCATTATTTTCACGCAGCTTCACACTCAAATCACTAGTGACATTCGATTCGACAGGGGTATCTGTAGCATTCATAGCACACATTCAGTCTCTATAAAAAAGATAGCTATTACAATTATCAGAATGATATATACCTACTCATAATATGGAAACCCAATAACGCACTATGGATACCATGACGTCTCTGACTGACGCCAAATTTTGGAATCAGAACTTGAAAACGATCGTTTTAGACATAGTTGTTACACAAAGATAAATAAACATTTAGATCCTGTATCTCTACTTTATTTCCATAGATTATATTTAATACTCACGAGCTTCCGGAAAAAATATGGAAATTGAAATTGAAATGACGAGCAAATCAACCGATATGACGGAAGTATTGCAAAAGATCACCAATGTGGTTAATTCTGCAAGAGAACAAGGATTTGTCATAAAAGAGTTAGGGGTCGGAGAAGACGACGAAGATGAGGATGATGAGGATGATGAGGATGAGGATGATTAAAGGACACTTTATGAGACCCGAAAACGAATCATAGAACAAAAGTAAACCCTTTAATTTTGTTCAGGGATGAGAACGAGATCTACCAAGACTACGTACAAAGTATACCTTAGAACAAAATATTTGACTGACTGACTGATTGATTGATTGATTAAGTTTAGGGAGAATGTACTCAAAAGTCTGGCCATGTATTCTGCCAATCATCCAGCGAGGGTATAATGACGTATATTTTCTATTATTTCACTGGCTCTGAGAATACATATCAATAACTTCTCTGCAATTATTCTATGGGTACAAGCCAAGCTAACAGCCAAAAAGTTGTCTCAAGTGCCGACTGTAAATCTTCTGTTATTCGAGGACACTCCTGCTCAAAGTGAGGTCTGCTGAATATAAGACATGACCTTATGATTCGGAGTTGTGTTATGCTTAACAGTGATAATAGGCGAGCCACCCATTTACTCACACCACTGTCTCAACGTATACTGGCAGAATACGGCATGTTTTCAAATGGCGTACCATATCGTCTGTTTCTATCAATCTAAAACAGAGTTTACAGACAAAGTATTCCTTACTATCTGCTGGGGATTGTATACCCGTACCTAACTTACTAATAGTACTCATACTATTCGCTTCACTCCATGCTTTACTACAAATCAGTATCTGATAGGCTTTCCGCTTTCAGTGTCGTGCTCTGTAGTTCCTTGTATTTTCACAGGACTTGTAGCCCATGTCCCAGAGTGAATAATTTGAGTTAGTATGCAATATGGTATTACGAACCCAATTATGAACTAAGTCTATCAAAAAAGTATGAAAGAATGTACCTTATTTACATATTCATAAGTTTATGTAATTCGGCAATAATTTCATCGAAGGTATGTACCCATCATTATCATGGGATGAAATGTATAAACTATATCTAAGAAATTTCCAAATGATGAATGAATACTATATGGGCTATCTAGAAAACATGAAAAAATTGATGTAGACATCTAGCGAGGTATCACGTAAAATGAATGAAGAATCTGGCGATCAATTTGCAAAAAGTAGTCAAAATGTCACTAACCTCTATGCATCATATATACAACTATATCAGAAATGGATAGATGCATTTTGGCATCCGTATTTTATGGGTGTTGAAGCACGACAAGGTAGCTCGATGAGATAGATCTTAATTTATAATCGAGAAAAATCCTGTACTCCGTAGGCTACACGCTAGGTTTCATTTTGATGTGCTGGATTCTTTGGTCTATCTGGAGTAAGTAACCTCATTCGTGTTAATGCACATAGGGTCTCAAGTCTCCCTCTAGTCGCATTATCTACATCAGCAACAAATGCTCGAGACTGAATTACTTTATCATCCACGTTATAGACATTCGAACAAGGAATTGATGAGATTACAACTCCATATGATATGAAAACCTGTCATTTCCCATAGGAAAACCTACTTAACAAATGATAACAGGCAGCACCAAAAAGCATAAACAGCGTTACAGACGTAAAACACGAATTCTGTGGCAGTTCTGCTATAGCTAATCTACATTTTACGATTGATTTTAATGTATAACCCTTCTGTGGCGACCTCTAAAACCTAAAATACAAGATGTATGTTACAAGGCATAAT
>DATBGR010000598.1:0-7517 GCA_036557905.1 Nitrososphaeraceae archaeon
CCACCTCACGAAGACAGGTTCAAATCATAATTTGACGCCCCATATTTAATTAATTACTGAACTACTGATTTTCAGAAAAGTTCCTAGGAAGAAAGCAAAATACCACGCTGATAGATCAGAAAAGGAATTTTCAAATCTTAGGAGCGAGTGTGAAGAATGCGGAATTTCGGAAATTAGTTTCGATAGCGTGGTGGAATCTAGTACCGTGCTAAAAAAATCTGGACTTATAGACGACTTTACAAAATATGGTTAATTTGTTATTAGTAAGATTGCCTAAGACTTATAATCCTCAAGGGACAATAGTGTGACAATTTCTCTCAAGCCACTCTTCTTGTTTTGTAATAAGGCAATAGAGAAGCTAGAAGCTGCCAATATTTTTTGAAATGATTTTTAGCGTTATCATCTTACGGACAATATGCTTCGTTGTACATATTTACTAATTATAGTATCAATAATACTCGGGTTCGGTGGGATGCAATAGACTGTGCATCTAAAGCGTAGAGAACTGTTAAAGTCTTTTTTATTCTATGTTCATGTGATGTGTCTCGCAATTTACCCTTGAACCGACAGATATGATAATGGAACCAATGATTATATTTGCAGCAAATGCGTATGCGATAAACTCCTGATGTACATTAGATAGAAAATGTATCCCAATCACAGGAGACCATGAACCAATAACCAAACCTCCATTGTATGCAAAACCTGATGCTGTGTTTCTCACTTCAGTTGGAAATCTTTCAGAAAGGAATGCAGGCATAGGACCAAAAGCTGTAGAAGCTACAAAGACTAGCACGCCGGTGAAGAACATTTTTTCAATTATGCTATTGGATTGGTAAATACCAATTGCTGTTGGTACTGCAAGAATCATTGCTACCAAACCGAAAATAGTAAGAGTCTTCATTCTACCAATAAATTGGCTTATTGCTCCTGTGAAAACAGTACCTATGAACGACGAAATTGTTGCAGCGATCATTATGCTTGCTACATCTTGCCTCTCTAAATCCACATATTTTTGTAGGAATGTGGGCATAAATCCTATAGAAGCATAATAACTGTACATCAGACCGGTCATAATTATTAGAGCAAGGAAGAGTGTTCGTCTATTTTCTTTTTCAGTTAATACCCGCAACAAAGGACTCTTTTCAATTTTGTGAAGTTTCTTTTTTTCTAACCAGGTTTCAGACTCATTCATCTTGAATTTAATTAGTAGTAGTGATAACAATCCGGGTCCAATGGCCGTATAAAACATTAGTCTCCAGCCAACATCCACAAATGATTCTCCGATATATGCGTGTGATACAATCTGGAAGACTATCGATGCCAAAAGAAATCCAAATGTATATCCACTTTGTAGGAAACCTGAAATCAATCCACTCATTGACGTAGGTGTAGTCTCCATCGTTATAGACGATCCACTGGCCCATTCTCCACCAGCAAACAGTCCTTGTGCAAATCTGAGAAGTATTAACAAAATCGGTGCAATTATTCCTACGCTGTTCCAGGTAGGTAACAATCCTGTTAGGAATGTGATAACTGATATGCCCGTAACAGTAACCATCATAGCATTCTTTCGACCATGTCGATCTCCAAAACTTCCGAATAGCGCGCCACCGAGAGGTCTCATTATTAATCCCACAGTATAAGTTGCAAACGTGGCCAATAGACCTAGAGTTGGATCTCTCGTAGGGAAAAAAAGCTGATTTACTGATGAGATTACAAACAGCATCAAAACCAAATCATAACCATCAAGACACCAGCCTAACCAAGAAGCAAGGACCGTAATCTTTTGTTGTTTCGTTAGTTTATTTTTTGCCAACACCTTTGTTGCATCTCATGATTATTGGTCTGTAATCTTCCAAAGGAACGAATTTCAGTAATCCATTTATATAAAACTGTATGCAATCTGGTTCTAAAGATCTCCTGCTGCTTAGTAACTTGTTTTTGTAAGTTTATTGGTTCTCTTTCTTCTGCTTCTAGATATTATCCAATCTGCAACTTCTGGCCACAATTTTTCATGAGCCATCTTACTAATACATAAAGCTACATGACCCCCTGGTATTCTAATTGTATCCTTATCTTCACTTGATACAAATTCATTTACAGCTAGGGTAGAAGAGGGTGATACCAAGTCATCATTTTCAGCGACTATACTTAACAATGGAATATTTATGTTCTTCAGGTCAACATCTCTCCCACTTACGATGATACCATTACTGATTAAGAGATTTCCTTTGTAAAAGTCATTTATAATCTGACGGTATAATGTTCCTGGTATTGGAGGAGTACTAAAAAGCCAGTTTTCAACAGCTAAGAAAGAATCTACGAAATGTTTATCTCCATAGTGTTTGAACATTTTCAAATATTTGTCAAAGAGATTTCTTGGTGGATTCCTCATAATAAAAGCAAGATCAAGAATTTGTCCATCCATATGACCAAATTCGTCTATCATATTATCAGCATCTACTGCCCGTGCCCAAGTAGCTAGCAGACTGTTATCTTTGCTAGAATCAACAGGAGACGCCATTAGAGCAAGACCCTGCACGGCATCTGTATGAAGCGTTGTAAAAATAAGTGCAATCAATCCTCCCCAGCAATATCCTATAATTGATAATTTTTCACCTTTACTTTTCAAATTGATCCTATCAACAACGGTGCCTAGAATTTTCACGTAATCATCAAGAGAGCGATTATCATCTTGGTGTCCAGAATAACCCCAGTCCAGAACGTACACATCCAAACCGTTTAACATGAGATTTTTTACCACACTTCTGTCGTAGCTTATATCCAATATGTTGAATCTATTGATCTGTGCATATACAAGAAGGACGGGTGGTCCATCATTGGTAAGGTTATTTTTACTATTATTGTTATAGTGACGGAGAGTAATTTTTCCTAATCTATACTCCACTTCTGAAGGAGTAGAGTATGCAGACTCTCGCATATAGAAAAGTGCGTAAAAATTCATCAAAAACTTCTTCATTGAATAAAATAGTACATCATAATATTCAATAGGAAATCCCATTCTACGACAACTTGATCTTAATCTAATGATAGAGTTCATGTAATGTTTTAAAGTATTGGTAAATTGATTCGACCCTAACTCCTGTTCCAATTCTCCATCCATATGTGATAACCAAGTATCGTAGAATCTATCGAATCTTCCAAGTTTATGAACATCACTTGCGGTTCTTAGAAATGTATCGATATATATTGACATATATTCCAGATTCATTCTAGTCCAATCAATGCAGCCGTCCATAAAATCAATTGAATATAACTTGTCTTGAAATAAATCTGGAGTATTCAAATTCATAAAGATGATCGAACTTGACTTTGTAGATATAAAGGAATTATCAGTATTGATCATTTAGTTTTTTTCTTCTATATAGACAGTCAGACAGACCTTCTATTGGGTCTGTGACTATGTATATCCTACCATTTTGCAGCACTCCGATTAAATTAACGAGTGTTATAACAAGGTCCTTACATTACTACATATTTTCAACTACTTTAATACGACTACATAACGAAAATATAGATTCTATATAGATGGTATATTTATAGCGGAAATCATATATCGATCTTCTTTACCTTTAGGTGAATCGATTGGCTGAAAAAGCACAAATAATCCGAGAATTAGGAATGAAGGAACTTTTACTTCCAAGCCTAATTTCTGATGCGCTCGAAGCCAACGACAGGGTAAAGTATTTTTTTTCTCTACTTCAGGCCGCAAAATATCATGCTGATAAATCACAAATGGAATTTTCAAATCTTAGGAATGAGCGTGAAGAGTGCGGCATTTCAGAAATTAGTTTTGATAGAGTAGTGGAATATAGCACCGTGAAATCGGATGTCCAAAATTCCTATTACATTCCTAACATAAATCTCATAGTTCTTAACATAGTCGAAAATATTAATCAAATGATCCTTCCTCTACAGACTTTTTCTGATATAACATTACAAAGAGAGAAACATGCGACCAAAGTATCGACCAATTCAAAATCAATCCAATTCGCAGGCTATGATAAACTTCGTGATAGATTCAATGAACTGTTGACAAGAATTCCCAGAATAGATGAAGATGTTATTTCAGATCTACTTATAGACATAATAGTTTCTGGTGAACCAAAAAACAGAGATAGTTTTCATCTTATCGTAATGGGAATACACAAGGAGCTAAACAAGTTACAGTCTCTAATATATCAAGAATCCATCGATGGAGCCAGAGTGTATGCGATAACTGAGAATGATAAGGCATTAATTCAAGCCTTCATGAGGGGAATTAATAAAACAAAAAAATTAAAGTTTGAACATCCTGGATTGGACACAACAGTTACTCGTTCAGGAGATATCTTACTAATCCAAAATAACATAGGAACTACCGACGCGCATGTACTTGTAATTAAGGTGAAGGGTGTGACAATTTCGGTAACTTATTCTGATATACATATTCAAAGACTCGACTTTTTTCATTCGATCCTTGATAAATTTAAAATAAACTGGGACAACACTGCCATAAGAGAAAGTGAAAAATTTGAAGACTCGACCTTTTACCACCTCAGCACTGGAACATATCTCGCAAAGGACCAAACCGATGTAGAACATTATCTATCGTTCCTAGCATGACGCATAGTATTTCTAATTGACTGGAATCGTGCGAGAAAGCGTATGGGTAAATTTGTAAAGAAAGAGGATGCCTTCAATATATTGAAATGGGCAGCAGATAGTGAGATAGGTCATGTTGGTTTTCTCAAAATGGGTGGCGAACAATTAATTTTTGATGCTATAAGAAAGACTGCTAAATCTCCCCTAGATTTTGGTGATGAATTCGAGCAAGTTCTTAGCAGGGAAAAGGCGATCGAATTTCTAAAGTTTGTTCTCAGAACCTGTTCTGAAGGATTGAGAAATGGCAGGTCAGAATTTCTAATAAGTGATGAAATAAGGATCGAACTTAGTAAATATTTTCACAGTCTTGATGAAACTCTTCTAAGGATCGCCGCAAATCACGCATCCTTGGTTGTTGAAATTAGTACAACAGTGCGAGATGGATTCGTTCAGATAGAGGGCGAAGACCGTGAATTTATTATGAGAAATGCAGAGAGGGCAAAGATATGGGAAAAAAATGCTGATACTTTTTTGAATGATATTCGTCTCACAATCAAGCGTTCAAAGGCTTCAGATGTATTTGAAAAGTTTGTTAGCCATGCTGATGACGCCGCCGATTCTATGGAAGAAACTCTCTTTTTATTGACATTAGTTTCTAAGCAAGATATCATAGGAGACTTTTACGAACATATACTGGAGCTTGCAGAATTAGCTACACATAGTTCTATGGAATACCTCAAGTCAATTGAAAATGCAAAAATTATAGATAAAGCTAGCAGTAGGGAACAAATTGACGATTTTATTCAAACTATAGATAAGATTATTACAATTGAACACCAAGCGGATGATGTAAACCGGACAGTCAGGGCTGCCATATTTAAAGACTCTAATAATTTTAAACAATTACACATATTAGCTGAAATCTCAAATAATATTGAGGATGTTACCGATTCCATCATGAAGTCAGCCGTGTTAATAAGAGATTATGTCATGCAGGTTCTCACAGTTTGATCCACTTATCGTATTTGGAAATGCAGTGATAAGATATGGGAACTATAGTAGATAAAGAAAATATTCATTTCTTTGGGTCCTCGTATTCTTACTCAGAATTTCCAAACATTGTCGATATAGGTTCTAAAGCTCTTTATCTAATGAGAATGGATAAAATCATGCTTCCTGTACCACCTGGATTTGTAATAAGCACGCGCATATGTCATGAATATCTGAAGAATAATCAAGCTCTACCTGCAAACTATCCACAGAGAATAAGGGGCTTTGTCAAAAAAATTGAAGAAAGCACTGGTCTAAGATTTGGTGATTCACGAAAACCATTACTTCTGTCCGTCCGTTCTGGTGCAGCTGTATCCATGCCTGGAATGCTCCAATCTCTACTGAACATAGGTCTCTGTGACTCTACGATAGACGGACTGATCCGAATGACTGGAAACCCAAAATTTGTTTGGGATTCGTATAGACGAATGATTGAAACTTATGCTAAAGTGGTGTATGGCTATCCTGCAAATTTTTTTGAAAATATATTGAAGGAACAAATTTCTAATGAAGGATTAAAAGATACTCGAGAGCTTTCTGCAAAAGAACTCCAGAGTTTGTCGAAAATCTATCTGCGAGAATTTGAGGGGTATCTAAATTCTCCCTTTCCTCAAGAGCCTTTCATTCAACTTATTGAGGCCATTGGAGCGGTATTCAGATCTTGGGATAGCCCTAGGGCAATTGAATATCGCAGACTTCATGATATCAGGGATCTGATAGGAACCGCAGCAATAATGCAAGTCATGGTATTTGGCAATATGGGAGCTACGTCAGGTTCAGGAGTAGCTTTCACCAGGGATCCAGCCACGGGCGAAGATCATATGTACATAGATTTCATGTTCAATTCACAAGGTGAGGACATAGTCTCGGGCCGACATACGCTTAGGAATACACAAAAACTAAGGCAGATTATGCCTAGGGTTCATAAGGAAATTCAGAACATAAAGTCTCGCTTGGAAATAGAATTTAAAGACATGCAGGACTTTGAATTCACTGTTCAAGAAGGAAATCTGTATATTCTCCAGTCGAGACCTGGTAAACGAACATCTTGGGCGGCTGTGCAAATTGCTGTGGATCTAGTAAATGAAGGATTGATAGATTTTGCTGCGGCATTGAAGAGGGTTGAAAAGTATGATCTCAGTAAAATAGTAAGGACTCGTTTGTCTTCACAGTCCAATTTGAATTTACTGTGTAAAGGGATATCAGCAAACCAGGGAGTCATAGCAGGCAAAGTTGTACTAGACTCCAAAACTGCCAAAAAGGAGTCTCGCAGTGGTGAGGCTTTAATCCTGGTTCGCCAGGATATTTCTACTGACGATATTGAAGGTATGGCGTTATGCAGTGGACTGATTACGAATCAAGGTGGGAGAACATCCCATGCAGCTGTAGTTGCAAGACAAATGGAGAAGGTCTGCATTGTAAGCTGTCGTTCCATATCGATAAAACTTAAGGAACGTCTGTGTACTATTGATAAGAATATTTTACATGAGGGAGACTATATTACTTTGGATGGTAACAGCGGATCGGTTTACGGAGGAAAGGCTGATGTAGTCGTAGAGAGACCATCTGAAATTATAGACGAAATTGAACGGTGGAAGAAAATATCGGAACCATAATTTTACGAGTCCTTAGGTAATATTTACCGCAGGTCAGAAATCATAAATATCGAAATTTTGCATCCTATGTTTAAATTTGTGGCTATTAACCACCTGCTATATAGACATCTGCTGATTACTTTACACCATCAATATATACAAGCTCAAGTCAGTAAATAGTATGAGAACGCCTAATCAGAAGGCAAAAGTCTCTGTTCTGTTGTGTTTAAGCGTAGCAATTATTACATGTCTTGTATCCTCTAC
>DATBGR010000599.1:0-8129 GCA_036557905.1 Nitrososphaeraceae archaeon
TTGGGCTATACTTTCTATGGATCATATGGGAAGGATAAAGCAGCCATGTTGTATAGGTAGTGCTGACAGCAAGGGTCTGAAACCCATATGTGAGCAATGTGGCCTTGGATGTTATTCCATACTCGTTGCACAAGGAATCAAAGGCATATGAGAATCTAGTCTAGGCTCAAATTTTGGTAATACCTAGGTCAAATGCCAATAAGAAGCAGACTGAATACCTATGGTGATAATCAGCATTAATAAATAAAGTAGCGAAAAATAGAGATTTCGTCGAGCAATTATGAAAATGAATTTGTCTGTTTATAGCTAGATGGTATGAGGGCAATCAATATTCATCGAGCTGTTATTTCCTACAAGAAGGGAGCATAACATAGGCTATTGCAACGTTACAAAGCCTAGTTGTCTAGATGATCTCAAGGGATTGAAACTACTTACTAGTCCATTTCGAAACATGGCAAGACGCATTAAAACATTGATCATAATAGGATGTTTAGTATGTATGATGCTAATATAACGTCCTGCTATGTATTAATACTCTTAAAATTCTTTTTGCAAGTCTATGGCAAGAATGATCAATAATACTCAAGGTACAGAAAAATGATATTAATAGAAATTTTGACGGCGTTAGGAAGAGATCAGTTCATTGATGTTGGATGTTTGACTGTACGTTATACAATCTGCCTGGTAGGATAATTGAGCCGCTCAATGAAGCACTAACTCTGTATAGATGGCATTACTAGTCAATATGCAGAATGTACATTTGTGACTTCAGGTCTGAGCTAATGGAATCACCTCATATATCGTATATACAAACAATGGTTCCTAAAATCTTTCCATTTGCCGATTCAATCACAATAATAACAATTGATATTCATCGTACAATAGAAATTTCATGATGCTCATATGACGATTGATCTCTTTGTACATACATCAGATTCTATCCTATCTACCTGATGAAGCGGGGATCACAGCCGCAGCTTTCATTTTTACGATCTGACCATATAACTGACCATGCTGAGATGCAATTTTTTCCCAGCTAAGTTCCGGCATAAATTCATCAACTCGTCTTTTGTATATAGCGTAGTTCCTATCCAAGTTTGACAATGCATTCGAAAAAGCCTCAGGATTGCGATTCACAGTAATGCCTAATCCTTTTCTCGCATATTCATTAAAGAAATCCAAGTTAGTTGCCACGAACGGGAGACCATGCGCAAGAGCGTCAAACATTACCCCTGAGCCAGAGCTGACCTTGTAGGGAAGGATTACTGCATCAGCTGATGAAAACAACAACGATAATTCCTCCTCAGAAAGAAAATCCTTCTGCAAATTGATTATTCCATTCTTAGCAAGATCGTTGTCTCCTTTTTCTATACTATAATGGTTTGTTGAGGAGTTCACTACTACTATCCAATCTGAAGGAATGTTCATTTTCTTTAATATATCCCAGCCTTTGGTAGCTGTAGCAAAACCCAATGCAAGTGCAATTCTATTCTCTTTTGGAAAATTAAAGAACCCTCTTGTCTCCATCTTTCCTTTATCAAGTATGGAATTAGATTCCGCGCCGTGCATTATCACTTGTCCTCCCCCGATCATCTTAGACATGTAATCGGAGAATACTATACTTGCTGCACTTTTAGCAACCTTCTGCTTATTCAAATTGTGGAACGATTTGTAATTGAGTATCCGCTTCCAATACCTGATAATTGTATTGTTTGAGCACTTTTTTAAAATGCTCAATTCGGATGGAATTTTCAAAGGCACAACCAAACTTAACCACTGTCTAATTGTATACGCCGAATGGAATGTGGTTACGATTGGCACTTTGCAACGGTCATATAATGAGTCTATATTTGTACGTGTTTTTCGAGGATCTAGCCCATTCATTACTAATCCATACATACCCTGCTCGTATTGAATGTGAACTATATCAGGTTTGATTTTATCCACCAATTCGAGTATGACATTAGAATCGTCGATGTTAGATGGGGAAAGCCCAAAGAAATCACCGTTGCCTAATCTATTGCAAAGAACTCGTACATCAAAGCCTACTTTGCGTAGAGAGGTCGTCAGGTTATAGGTATAACGTCCAACCCCACCCTGCATAGGAGGGTATTCGGTACTTACCATCAAAATACGAGGAATTACGCTAGAGCCTTCAAAATTTGTAT
Source organism: Nitrososphaeraceae archaeon (assembly GCA_036557905.1). GTDB lineage: Archaea > Thermoproteota > Nitrososphaeria > Nitrososphaerales > Nitrososphaeraceae > JARBAU01. Next base: position 2,169 of record DATBGR010000599.1, read on the forward strand.
TCACATATTAAGAGAAATATATATCTTAATATAAGCGTATCCACATATTTGTATTAATGTTTAAATATAAATGTAGATCATTATGTGAGATGTAGATGCCTACAAAGCACACAGTTACTATCACATCAATGGGATCTAGTTCAGTGATCGTCTTGCCCAAACCTGTAGTAAACGGCTTTAATTTGGCAAAGGGCAGTAAATTGGACTTAATAGTTAAGGACGATGGAATCTACATTCCCCTTGGAGAGAGAAAAGGTCAGGAAAAAGAATCCGCTAGTTAAGGACAAGGATAAAAACGTAATCTACAATGAATTAACCAACAACATTGGTTATCTTCTATGTGGTAGGCTCAATTTTGCGAGCTATTGAATCTCGCACGCAGTCCTGCCACAATCTTAAAGGCTTCAGGTAGGTAGGTCCATGCTAATTTTTATCTGTTCTCGTTAGCATCGAAAACTATCCAAATGCTTCAATTCGTACTTGTGACGATGTATCATCAGCTTACTGCTCTTGATGTCAGTGCATCTATCTGTGATCATAGAATCTACAACATCGTATTTCTCAGATATTAATCGACCATGTATTAGCCCCAAATCATGGAGAAAATCGTGCAATATCACTGAATAATTTGTTTCCTAGAATGATGATTGTGTTTCAAGCTAATCAATGTGATCTTGTCTCAAGGTTTAATGAAGATCCAGAGAGCCACGTACGGGACAAGATGAATGATTGTGATATTGCTTTCAAATTTTGTGTGAGCACTTGCATTCAGTATCCTAATGAAACAGCGATTCTTTGTTAATGGCTATAGCAATGCAGGTCTTTTTTATCGCTCTTTGTTATCTGGTGCATGCTCTGGTCTTCGCGGCGAAGATAAAATCGTGTATACCTTAGACCATGCCGAAATCTGTGCTTGAACCACCGGCGCTCCGATGAATTTGAGCAGAATCTGCAAGCTGATAGGTTATTTGCCATGAATTAGCAATGATTAATTGACCGATGTGATTAGGTTCATGAAAGGTGGGATAAAATGAGATGCGAGAACCCTGTCATGAATCAGATTCTTGATGCTTACAAACCAATGTGGTCACTAAATCATGCCATTTCTCTAATGGGTTGGGACTTTGAGACTTATATGCCAAGGGAAGGCACGGAAGAAAGAGGAGTGGCCGATTCTCAACTTCACATACTGCACAAGGATCTTCTGCTAAACAAAGATTTTATTGGTCTAGTTGACTCAGCGAAGAAACTGGACAGCCTTAGCGACTCTGAGAAGGGTATAGTACGAGTCCTCAACAGGGAAATAACCAAGCAGATCAAGATACCCAAAGAGCTGACTGAAGCAGAATCTCTGGAAAGAATAAGGGGAAATATGGTATGGAGGGAAGCGAGAGAAAAATCTGATTTTAGTATGTATGAACCCCACCTGAAGAAAATGATAGAAATAAAGAAGCAAATCGCCGAGAGGATAGGTTATGAAAAGCATCCATATGATGCGCATTTGGATACTTTCGAAGAAGAGCTTACAGTAGATGACTTGGATAAAGTATTCGGTGTGTTAACTCCGCGTATTCAGAAGATTCTGAAAAAACTCGTAGATTCAAGCAGCCCGTTCTGCAAAGAAAGCAAACTTGGAAAGTCAAGATATGACATCCAAAAAGTGGATAAGCTCAATCATGATATTTTGACACTCCTGCAATACGACATGAAACGATTTAGAATGGATGTATCCACTCATCCTTTCACTGAGACTATGGGCCTCAACGACGTCAGAATAACTACTCGGTACGAAGGGTCTGATTTCAAAAAGTCGATATTTAGTACTATTCATGAAGCTGGTCACGCACTGTACAATCTGCAATGCGATCAATCATTGTCTGGTACTCCACTGGAAGGAGGTTCTTCGCTTGCGCTCCATGAATCTCAGTCAAGGCTTTGGGAAAATCTTGTGGGCAGAAGTCTGCCTTTCATTAAATTGATAGCTCCACTGATTAGAAAGCAAGTAACTTTTGCAAACCGAGCAACAGCTGACGAATTGTACCTTTATTTCAATAATGTCAAGGCTGATTATATACGAGTTGACGCTGATGAAGTTACTTACAATTTACATATAGCAATAAGATATGAGATAGAGAAAAAAATATTTGGAGATGAGCTTAGCGTCTCTGAGATTCCTGAATTCTGGAACGATAGAATGGAGCAGCTGCTTGGAGTTGGGCCAACTAAGGATTCACAGGGGGTGCTTCAAGATACACATTGGAGCAGTGGCCTCTTTGGCTATTTCCCAACTTACACTTTGGGAAACTTGGTGTCAGCGAATATTGCTTCAAAAATGCGTGAAGATCTTGAGGAATACGAGGAAGATATCAAGAAAGGTAATTTCGAGCCTATTAAGAAATGGTTAAGATTGAAAATACACCAGCATGGATCTGTTTATGCCCCTAAAGTGCTTCTTAATAATATCTTAAACGAAGGCTATAACCCGGATTACTTTGTTACCTATATAGAGACTAAATACATCGGGATCTGAACTCTAGCGTATTTGATTAAAGCTACACTCCAATTCTCATACCATTTTTTATGGTTTCTTTGGCTAAACATGGAGTGGGGTACTTGGCAGATACCTGATTTTAATTACTTGTAGGAATTCAAGAATTAGTGTATCGTACAGAACAAGGAGAGGAAGAGGTTAACTGGTAGGTAGGTACATTTTAGAAGATGAACAGTCAATGTTGGTAGTGTGACCTCAATTAACTATTCACAATATTAACGAAAAATATTTCCCTTTGAACTAATTTCTTAAATCTTAATTTACTCTTACTATAGATAGATAACACATATCCGTATCTACAGATTACAAATTTGGAATGGGATATGATCTTGATATATAGAAAGTCAACTCTGACATCAATGACTGCTTGAGTATAAGCCAATTCCAAATCACAATGGATGTTCACGGAAACATAGAGAGTAGTACCTACTCATGTTGCATATCACCAACCAATTCAGCATTACAAGACAAAACCAGTTTGATCTCAACAAGCGCCAAAACTATCAGCGTTTGTGAAAGACTTGCTGACTCAAAAACGATTTGTAGACATTACAAATTGAATATATCAATTGATAGTAGCATATTACTCTACATTGAACCAAGTCATTCAATTCCATTGATATCTGGTACTTTACAACATATCGGACGATATCGGATTTTGCTTCGTGTTGCATAACATATAGGAAATAATGGCTTCTAATACAGATAGGCCGTGTGCCAGTTTATAAAAATTATCAAAAATGCTGCGTCCTAGGTATAGACTGAAGTCTCAGGATGGTAATAAAATTTGTGTACGCAGGATCATGAGGCGTGGGCCTGACGTATCTATGCATACATTATTATCTTCCAGTTTATCTCAATTCGCCTGCCAAATAGTTATATACATACGTTATCCCTATATTTTTTACATGGATTCAAAAGCTCTGATTCATAGCATACTAGCGGTATTAACGATCACCATTATACTAGTAGGAATGGCGTCAGGAGGACAAAGAGTAGATGCTTCATCTGCAGTAACAACAACAAAAAGTGCTGATAGAACAATAAACCCAAATACAAACGACATAAATTGTCAATCTAAGAAGGGAACTGCAAACACTGAAACAGCTCTAGGTACATTAAAGTTTGCAGGTGGAAAATGTACAGGCGAAAATGGTGGAACTGTTGCAGCAGGTGGAGTCAAATCCAATTCAGGGGCTATAGGGATACACGGTATTACTGGTCCAAACGACAATTCTCATATTGGAGGATTTATCAAAAAGTAGATAATCATATCCTCTGTTTTTCTGCGTAGCAATAATTGTCTGTATTTATTTTCTTGAATTGAATATTATTGATATCGTAACAAAAGATCATTACTATACTACAATTCGTCATACTAATTAATACTATGAAATGAATAAACTCTCTATCCAAATTTTTTTGGAATTTATACTATGTCATTAGCTTAGTCTATATAAAATGACAATTTCCAAGACATGTATACCGAGTCTGAATGAAATAGTTTAGTCAGTCCTTATGAATCTGCAAGGTCATTGTAGAGATTGTAGCTGCTGGAAGCATGATTTGATCATTTGTTGAAAGCGTAGCTGTAGCTGGGACTTACTACTTTGCCATCATGTACTATTAAATAATCCCGTTCAATTGCTTGTCCATTTAGGAATTTCACAAGACAGTTTTTTATTCCATCCGCATATCTCTTCTGTGCCTCCAGAGTTGTACCCGAGTAATGATGCACCATTCCGTGGTTTGGCATATTTCTCCATGGGTGGTCTATTGGTGCTGGCTCGGGAAACCATACATCACCCGCATATCCTGCTAGATGGCCCTTCTCTAAGACTTCAACAAGAGCTTGGGTGTCAACAATTTTTCCTCTAGCGGTATTCACAAGGTACGCACCTTTTTTCATTCTGAACAAAAGATCCCTATCAAACATTCCATCAGTTTCAGGAGTCAAAGGAGTATTGATTGTAATAATATCTGATCGTTCGATCAATTCTTCTAAAGGCGTATATTGGATGCCAAGGACAAATTCTTCAACCGTACTCAATCGAAAGTTGTTGTAGTAAAGTAAGTTGATATCAAATCCCTTGAGTCTTGTACATACCCTCTGTCCGATCCTTCCTGTACCTATAACTCCAACTGTTTTGCCTTCCAAATCATGAGCGTTTGTAGCAATTTCAGCAATATCCCATTTTCCATCGAGCACCTGTTTGTAAGCAGGTATGTAATTTCGAACTAGAGCTAAAATATGCATTACCACTTGTTCAGCAACACTTACTACGTTACTACCTGTTATCTCGGCAACTGTTACACCACGCGCTGCAGCAGCTGCCAAATCTATATGATCGGATCCAACACCTGCGGTTAGAATTAGCCGCAGTTTAGGTGCTCTTGCAAGTCTCTCCTTTGTAATGTAAGCAGGCCAGAACGGAGTTGTAACGATAACATCAGTATTAGAAAGATGTTTGTCAAGCTCAGACTCTTTATCAGTAAGAACTACGAGATCGTGTCCATTCTTTTCAAGATAATCTTTAAGGCCAAGGGCATTTTCTGCACATCCTAGCAAATCAGGATTATTCTTTGCTCTTTCTCCTCCTGGGTACAAGATAGCTACAATCTTCAAACAGCCAATTTGGCAGATTATTTAATTTAAGGATTTCCCAAAAATGCTCAGTTTCAATTTTATATAATAGTTACTTGCTAAAGAAAAATTTTTTAAACGTAAGGATCGGTTTCAGTGATAGATATCAAGAAAATCTCCTATGAAGATTTTGTTGCCCAGATCAAGTTCAAGTGGCACATTTAACAATTCAGATGTAGTCTTTATAGTGGTTTTTATGGCGTTTCTAGTGAATAATTCAATAATGCGTCTTTAGATTAGGCCCACTACATTTAGTCAAAAGTACTTCGAATCAACTAATGAAGATAGATCACAATTTGCAAGATTCTTGGATACCAATTCATTGGCAGATCCATCTATTATGGATATAACATCTCTAAAGTATTTTTCCTTAACACCCTCATGTGTTACACATAATTTATTTATGTTAGTAACATTTGTCTAGAATAGTCATTGGATAATATTGATTAGCTTGAATGATGTGGCATTTATACCGGAAATTCCATCATTTTGTAGCACATAGATCGAGTTTGCATTCTGACTTAGCTCCATCCTATCAGGGGGCGGTTTTAAGACAATAGTCAAACTTGTTGGAAAGACTCATAGATATTCTGCAGAATGGAATCTCTCATTAGATTAGTCATCCATATCAACATATTTTCCCCTTAAATTATATAAAAAAAATTTAAAGTATATTAGCAATGATAATGTACTTAAAAATTATCAATTGTGATGCAAAGATTAATCCCAGCAATATCTACTATGGGCAATAGGCAGATACCCATTA
>DATBGR010000600.1:0-11890 GCA_036557905.1 Nitrososphaeraceae archaeon
AGATGGATGTGTGATCCGCCCTATAACCTTAGTACTGCCAGAAAGATGTATGGAACTGAACTACCCAGTCCTATAAGATTGCTTGAGGCTGGCGCAAGAGTATGTAAACCTGGATCACCCATGTTCTTATTGCTTGGAAAACCTTATCAACCTTGTCCTAATGGCGTGAAAAGAATCGGATGTATTGATATAAGTGTAATTCCTAACAATGAAGTTAGATTCCTGAACATATATTGGAAGTATGAAGACTCATAACTAGCTGCTACAACTCACCGTACAAATCCAGTACATGGTATAGTGGAAAGTGTAAGAATTACGTCTAACCTTAGACTCATTTTAACTATTTTTGTGCTAGAATCGATTTGCATAATGGTATGTGATCGAATACTGATTGTACCAAATACTTACCGTATTTGGTACAAATGTACTTCAATGATTATTATACAGGACAATCATTTTCATTTATTGTTAGTTATGAAATATAGTTCACTTCTAATAACGAATAGTGGTATGTATTAGTAAAGATAGAATAATGTACATTAATCTAACATAGAGTTAGTATGACCAGATTGGTCAAGTTAAAGTATCTGTCACCTAACTAAATATACCAGTTGCATCTCGTTCTCCTTTTTCTATCAGTTGCCTTATGGTCTTTAAGGACAAATCAGCTGTTTTACCAAATACCTCGTCAGCATCATTTTTACGCTCAATACGATATACCTTTAGATTATACCGGCCTTTAAGAAGATCTTCATATCTGCAGCTATAACTTTCACTATCTTTAGTAGGCATAGCCAATATGCTCTCAAATTCCTCTCTCAATTGGGGATCATTACTATTATAAATGGCTCTATCTGCAAGATCTTTCAGTCGAGAACCGAGATCTTTATAGTTTGAAATCATATGTGCCATATTTTCGTCATAATGGGAACTTCTATCACAGAACGTAATGTCATTTTGTCTACTTTTAACTCCGTCATGATCCATTGGTGGAATAGGATCGTCTATCTTTGATGGATGTAAATTTATTAGATATATTTCTAAATCAGGAATTTTATCACATTTTTGTACATTTACCCAATAATCTTCATGTGCTTGTAATACTTCTCTAAATGGCGTATTACTTAATAATCCTCCGTCCCAAAAATATCGTATGTTCATATTTTCAGCCTTGTTAGATGGTGAATCTACTTTTTCTGAATTGCAGTTCTTTTTCTGCACATGCATAGGAACTTTTGCATAGTCATAGAATTCAGGTAGAGTGCCACTTGCCATGACGTGTTCTAAGGTCACTCCACGATATTTTATGACATACTCATATTTCTTATTCTCGCTATCATAGCAACCATATTCAGATTTTCTAGTATCATCCGCCTTTTCGTAGCTATCAAATGTTACCGTTTGACCCTCCAATACATCTACGCTGAATACAAGAAATCTAGGCTGATTTTTACTAAATTCTGTTGCAACCGGAAAATTGGCAATATTAGCAAAATGCTCTATACTATCTTGCAGCGGTTTGTCACTATGAATAAACCATTTGATAAGGTCAGTTGGAGTATTATCAAAGAACTTGAAATCCTGCCTATTTGGTAAGCGATCATATAAATTTCGTGCCCCATTGACAGGATAGTAACAAGCAGAGTAATATCTCCTAGCGGCTTCTTTTGAGGCAGCCCCTGGAACCTCCTTATACCATTCCTCATCCCTTAACCATGGTTCTAGTTGTGGTGTTATTTTGTCATCAATATTCGAACCAAGGCCATAATCAGGATCTGTCCAAAAATCTATGAGCGTATTAGCTGCATCATTCCAGCTACTAGTTTGCAAATATTGACGTATAAATACTGCTCCGTTCATAGCACCGATAGAAGTACCTGCAATGACATCAAATAGAAGTCTATTCTGTTCTCCGTTTTTCTTATCTTGCTCCATAAGAATATTGCAAAGTGCCTTGACTGCACCAGCTTGATATGCCCCTAATGCTCCTCCGCCTGCAAGGATAAGGACTCTTTGCTTATTATGCACGACATTTTCATTTAACGATGGATTCATTGTCATAGTGGAGTGACTGTCTGCTTACACTTTACTCTTGATTATCTCTTTTTGATATAAATAATAATATTCTGATATTTATAAACAAACGGCGTTACAATAGTCAGGAAGCTAATTTGGTCGCTCTTTTTCTGCAAGACTTAACTTTGTAAAATGCAGAATTGCGCCTAAAACATTTCCACGTTATAGTTCATTATACTACTGGTCAACCTAGTGATTGTCTTAATATTTAGCAAGATCATTTGAGAATTTGTTATATGCTTTTATCATTTCTATTGGAGATATGATGGCATATTGTGATAATAGGTGTTTATTCTGTTAATTGCAACTTCTAAGATACAAATTCGAGTTCATTTTAAAAAAATTTTGGTAACAAGGAAAACATCAGGCAATACAGCAAAACACTAGGTAATAGAGGTAAATTAATGAAAACATAAGGTAACAAGGGCTTAAATGAGAAATTTACGATATATGTACTAGATATAGAATTGATTGCCATAAACAGAAGAGAAAAGGAAAAACTTGTCGTAGAATTATATGAGAACGGAAGTAGTTACCACGAAATTGCTAAAGAAGCCAGAGTTTCCCTTCGTGATATTAAGGGTATATTGGACAGAGCAAGTGGCGTACATATTATGTCTAAGTCATCTCAAGCATATCAGATGTTTTCTGAAGGCAAATCCCCAACTGAAGTAGCCATTGCATTGGATATGAGAGAACATGAGATAACCCAACTGTACAGAGAAAGTTGGACATTGAAACAACTCTATGATCTTAATTCCATATATTTAGAAACAAATGGAGACCTATGGCCATTTGTGAAATTATATAAGTTGAGTATAAAAGCGGGTTTGAACGCAGAACACGTAGCAAGAATTCTTAAGTTATCGAATGACGATCTCTTGCATCTTCAATCAAGATACTACAGTCTTAAATCAGAGGTAAAGTCTCTTGAATCAAAGAAAAATAATCTAGTTAGAATTATGCATGAATATGAAAATCAAGTAATTGTATTAGGCAGATCGTTTGATAACTATTGCAGATTGTGTACAGAAGAAGAATTCAAGTTGAATGAACTAGAGAGGAAAAAGTCGAAAGCAGAAGCACTTGTAAGCCATTTAGAAAATAATGACAAGAACTATCTCAAAATTAGAAAAGTTATCGAAGAAAAAGTAAAATCTGCTTTATCTGATGGAATGATCCTATTAAAACTCGCAGTCTATTGCGTTCTTCAATCGATAAAAATGAACTCAGAACAGTATGTCTCGTTACCATACGATAGTTTTTCATCACGCGCTTACAATCTATCATCATATCCAGATCACATCAATAATATGACGCTGGAGTTTGAGTCCATGCTAGTAAATAATGCTGCCAAAGTTTATGACAAGTTGGCCAAGAATTTGATAAATGAGTTTCTTGATAAATATGATGTTGATATATCGCAATCCTCCCTTGCATTATTTTGATATATTGTGCTAACAGTACGAGCGGCAATTGCCATTGACGTGTTTGTAGCCAAATCAAGTCAACATTCAGTATAAAAGAAAATATTTTTTTATTTTATGCGGGCCCGCATAAATGCTCTTATGATCACAGCAAAAGACTTTAATCAAATAGAAAATAAAAAGATATCCTATGATGAATTATTACTGCAGATAAAGAAAAAGCATCAGGCTAATGCAAAAGAGTTTATCCCTCAGTTATGTTATGCATTACTGAATGAAGACGCATTTCTTAGCAATGAGGACATACGAGATAGAATAAAAAAGGACCTAATCGATATCTGGTCTAAAACGACTATTCAAAACAATATCCCAGATGAATTTAAGGATGAGGCTAAACAAGCTGCAAAGGAAAAAGCAGATAAAAAAAAGGAAAACCATTATAGAAGAATGTGTGACTGTGTCGTCACAGTTGGTTCCAGAACAATCTTCTAGTGGCAATACTGCAATATTTGAATCAAAACATGAACATAATCCACTACAAGAAGCGTATACAATACTTAAGGAAAAAGATGATCAAATTCAAATGTTAAGACAAGAATTAGAACAACAAAAACAGAAAAATAGAAACATTTCCGACAACCGATAATATACCGCATAATCTTGAAATTGATAAAGAGAATGTGGATTTAAAAAGGCAAGTTAGAGATTTAAAGCAGTTGTTACAACACAGATTCATTACATTTCATTCTAAGAAGTTTGAAAATGAATTAAGAACATGTATTATGAGTATAGGTTATTACAAAATTTATTTTAACGAGAGAATGGAAGTGACCAAAATAGCATGCTAAATCCATAATTTACAAGATAGAGCATAATGAGGGTAGAAGAGACTTACGCGAGTATGTATTAACCGATTAATACAGGTGTTTATGTCTACCTCACTATCATAGCAGCTGACTGAAAGGCAGTACATGGATTCGGAGGCTTTACCATCCATGCAAACGTACGAGAACGAAAAGGAGGATCCCCTCCGATGAGCGGATACACTAATCTTTAAAACTTAGGTGATCCAATGTCAAGTTCTTTATATAACTACTTTTACTCATCTATTAGCGTATGTAGTTAACATATCTACAACTCGTTGAGCCTTTGCAATGTTATTGTCTGCCAATCTAGCAATTCTAATACATTCTCTAATATTTGAGCTCACTATATCGAATACTGATTCGGTTATAAATTTAGCCACATATTTTTCAATTCCCTCATCTTTTCAGGACTTTGCAATTTTCGATAACATAACTCAGAAATACAATGTAACCTACACGTTATCGAGCTTTGACTAACACGAACCTATATCTAGTTAGCTTTTACACTATCTGTCATTAAATTATTTTCTTCGGTTAGGCTACGAAGTCTTTTACTTAGATCGTTGTTCATGTTACGAAGGGATCTGTTATCTGGGTTTGCTTTACCACGTCAGGAGAATTAACAATATCTTTGATCAATTTTAGAGTGTCTGGGGCAATATTAAATAGAAATAATCTGAAGGTATCGCCCAGTTTGACAGGAATACCATCTGTAAATTGATATGTTTTTTGCTTATATGGTACTGATCTATTATCTCCCTTTGTCTCAGGCATGTACACTCCATTGTTATGACAGGTGTTACGTAGTAGACGTAGAATCTCTAACAGATCCTTGTATTGCAAGTACTTTCCCTTCAATAATGCTTGAGCAATTTCATTAAAATTACCTTTGAAGTTTCCTTGTTTGTCTAAAAATTTAGTAGGATAGACTACTTTCACAATAATCCGTAATGAACTTTCCAAACTAGAAAATAATAGCAGTAAGTAAGCATATGCAATAAATTGCTCAAACTCTAAAGTGACTAAATCACGGTCCGATGGTATTGTAGGAATTTCAATCTTTTTGATGTCAGTCCTTTTTAGTCCAATCTTTACAAGTCTTGATCCTAATTTATCCCACCAATTAGTCTTCAAATCGAGTGTTCTAAACATGTAAGCTATCCACAGACTTTGGATCGTAACTATGCATTTGGAAAAAGTTGTGATACGCGCATCTTTATCTGGATTAATTGACGGATTCTTGGCAATATAGTTATTTCTCGCATTCCTATATGATTTGCTTTGTGAAGCCATTTTCGCGATCAGAATGTCGCTTCTAACCATATGATAAATAAGTTATCTGGAACCTTTAAGATTACCGTAGTTGAGGGATTTCAAACCACTTATGACAAACTAGTTTGAATTTAGCCCATCTGTTGTTGTAGACTCATACATTATTCTGACAACAATCGAATATGTACTGCGTGTAAATACATAAGCAGGAATGCAATGCCTATTAGAGAAACAACCGTCATAGAGCATGAACGAAGAGTCATAAATATCTCACGATTCGGAATTGGAATTGGTTCTATCTATATAATGATCGCAAGTTGAAAGTTCCATTTAAGGATCGATTCGATCATTTCTTGAATTTGTCATTATTATAATATCTAGTAAATATTTCAATGAGATGCGCTACTTTTGAAACATCATTACCCACTAATCTTGCAATTCTGACACATTCTCGAATGTTCGTACTCAAGTTGTTAAATACCGACTCAGCAATAATTTTAGCAACATCAGTCTCAATATGTTCTTCTTTATTCAAGAGATTAACAGCAATTTTACAAATTCTTCCTTAGTATATGATTTGAGATGAATGACTGTAAACCTTGTTAATAGTGGAGCTAACAATTTGTCCGCATCATTAGCACTAGCAAAAACCCATGTCTTTAACTGAGTCATTCTCTGCTGTCTATGCTTTAATTCATATAACAGACCAGATTCCATTAGACTCAGCAAACTGGCTTGATCCCTTTTACTCATCTTATCAAGTTCGTCTATTATAAAGTATCTAGGTCTATGTTCAAACAGATAATCAAATCTCCCTGATTTTGTTGAACTACTACCTATAGCATGATAAGATCGTTCTACCTTGGTAAGACAGCTCATAAATAGTGATTTAGCAGACGCAGGAGGTCCAACTAACAGAATATGAACAGGTTTATCTGCATTTATAGATAATTGAAATATCTCTTTCATATCATCAAATCCAATAACAGAATCAAATAATCTATTTGTCCTGCTTACTCGATACTTACTGAGGCTCTTCCCTGGGATCGAAATTTTCTCGAACGCCTAATTGAGTATACCAAGGTTCAAACTAATTTTCATCCTCTCAAAAGTCCGACAGTGATACCGATTGCAATACCACCTGTAAATGGAATGGCAATATTACCTATATCTAATGAAGCAATGTTAAATTGGCTTTGAGTTTGATAAATAGTTGAAAATGAATTAAATATCATAGTTGTCGTTTTATTAATATGGTTTTGAATTTTATCCATGTTCATTGTTATTATCCCTTGGTATTGCAAGTACAATAACAACGAGAAAATTCCACCTAAAGCAAAGGAGAGTAACTTGATAATCTTACGAATAAAGTATCCAATAAGAAGGCCTATCACTCCTTCAAAATCAATAGGTGCATTAAACAAACCCATTATATCTGTAACCCTAGCTATTTTATCCACGTGGACACATTTTAATCTTTCTATATCCACGTGGCATTTATAAATATTAATTGTTTAAAGTATTTATGCCCAAATGGAAGACAGATGAAACAGAATTTAAGGTAAGCGTTACATATCATCAGCACAGAGGTTATCAAGCCTATATTCCAAAACCAATAATGGAAATGTTGGGTAATCCAAAGAGTATTAAATTTATAATCAAGGGCAATAAGAGAATCGAACTTAGGATTGGAGATCTTTAACAACTCGAACTAGTTATAATTATTAACTTATTTCACATGCTGAGATTAGGCCTGCATAAACATAGACACGAAGCTTACATGAGACGACATATCATCGTTGAATTGGACTGGATCCGAATTGGTTGATTAAATCTTCAGTAAAATATGATATCCATACTACTGCAGAATAGTCATTGCCATGAATGTTGCCATCAGATTAGGGTCCAACATTTAGCCTCATTGTGATTTCTTAGTTTTATTTATGTATATCATGAACAATAATATAGCTATTCCACCAACCAAGGCCACTAATCCAGCAGGAATTAATATCGGAAAAACATTGTTTATATTGATAATACCTATAGGTCGAAATGGCACAAACACCTTAAATGATGCTAATGCGAGTGCAGAATTCTTAGAGTCAACTTTGACAAAAATTTGGTATGTCCCCTCAAGAGGATATTGGTATTCTATAGAAAAATTGCCGTTGGGAGCTCTTCTGCTATAAGATTTGAGAGGAGTTTTTTGTGGCAGTACACCAATTATTGTAACTCTTGCATTAACATCTTTCAATTGTGTATATCTCTTGGAATCTTTCATATTAAACTTTAGTACTGTGAATCCACTTACAAGTGGTTTCTCTGGTGTAAAAGTGAACTGAACTTTAGTATTGGATTGTTTATCAATCCACTCTTGATTGTTGGTAGCTGGAATAACTGCTGCTTGTTGTGGCTGTTGCTGTTGAGCATACACAATAGTAGATGTGCTATATATCGATAATCTACTATCTGGCTTTAATGTATAATTTGGAAGCATCGTGATGTTGATGAAAATAACGACAAATAATAATAAAATGCAGAAATTTCGTAATATAAAAGTGATCATTATGTTATGTGCGATATGAGCCTTTATCTGAAATATTATATCCTGTTCCCATATACTATACTTCTAGCGTAGATCTAGTTAAATTTTAGTAATATGTTAACAAATTATATCTCAGTCCATTTTGTAATTCATAAATTCGAAAAATATAAAAGGTCTGCAAAATCATCAATAAGGGCATTTGCACCTATCATTTTCATTCTCATTTATACTACTTTTCGCAGGTTTGATAGGTTTGATATCTTACACATTCCTTATTCAAAACGCTAATGGAAATACGTTTATAGGTAGAAATTCAACAAGCGGTAAAAGTTTGGACGTATCAGTAGAAAAGTTAAGTATTCATTCTGATCCTGAATTAAAAGAACTTTTTAAGGTATTCTTTTTCAAGCCTCATACAAATATAATACAACAGCATGTCGACTATAATTTTCTGATTTTGAAGGATGGCAAAACAGTATTCCAGCGTTCTAATGAAACTGGTGACCCCCAAACCCCATTGCATACCACATATGGGCAGCCAGAGATTCCTGTCCGGAACAATCAAAATATATCAAATGGAAATTATGTTATCAAGATTCTAATATATGGTATACTTTTCAACCCAATCAAGCCAGAAGTTTCAGAATTCAAATTTAATATGACATCGTGACTTAGCCTCAATTATAGACCTGTTCGTATATTCTTGATTCAGTAACGGCTATTCAGAAACCACATATTTTTGGTAGATAAAAGCCATGTAATATCACAATACTATAGATTCGATGAAAGAATCAAGATGTTAGGTTGACGTAAACTATAGATTGCATTTTGAAACATGCAAGGATGCCACTTTTCATCATCGGAAAAGCAATCATATTTACACAATCAATCTTGAACATCTATCTTCATATAATACTATACAGTACGAGGGTAAGAGGTATCGAATATTGTTAGATGGACGGCTGGTACATTCGTCGAACAAACCAATATTGTAAAATATATAATAATTATTTAATTCTGACTATGGTGTCAAAAATAAAAAACGAAATAATAATTGTTATTATTACCGTGTTTTTATCGATGATGGTTTTTGGAAACATAGATTTCCAGACTCAACAGGCGTCATCTAAAACAAATGTAGCAACATCCTCACCGCAGTCATCATCAAACAACAACTCTCACGTGTTGCCAGTTTCTCTGGGTACACAAGTCACAGTAGGTAAAGGAAATATTAGTGCAACAGCAATAGATCATAATACTGGAAGAATCTATGCGATTTACTACAATACCAAAAATAACAGTACTAACCTATTTTTGACACATTCAGATGATAATGGAAAAACCTTCTCACCTGCAGTGCGGGTAAACGATATAGCAGGCGATGCTTCAGCAGATGACTCTTCACCGCCTGTGATAAAAGTTGCCTCCAATGGAGACGTATACGTATCATGGATATACTCAGACTATGCTAACAAATGGATGCATAGGTTTGCATATGGATATGCAACAATACGCGTAGCTCATTCCAGCGATGGCGGTCAGACATTTGGAAAAGCTGCCCATGTGGACACAGAAGAATATGGCACTTGGGCCCAATATGCTCATGATATTGGAATTTCACCAGATGGGAAAACTGCATATGTAGCCTGGATAAATTCCAATGGTGCAGGTAAGGAGCCAAACTTTAATGACATCATTATGATTGCAAAGTCTACTGACGGAGCTAAGACATTTGGAAAAGCTGTCCCAGTAGATGGTCAACATACTGCATGTTCGTGTTGTAAAGTAAATATTGCTACTGGTAAGGACGGCTCTGTCTATGTATCCTGGCGAAAGTTATATCAAGCTCCAGAAAGTCAACACGTCCCACCAACTGACGTGGACTATGCATATAGACAAATTGTTGTTGCAAAATCAATAGATGGTGGTCAGACATTTGCTGCGCCAGTTAAAGTCTATGACGACAAATTCCTTTTCAATTCATGTGTAATGAGTGGGCCACAAATGGCTGTTGACAGTAAGAATAATTTGCACATTGTATGGTACAGTGGTACTAACACAACTGGATTTTTGCCAGGTTCGTATTATGCTTTATCCTCCGATGGCGGCAAGAGCTTTGGTAAACCAGTACCACTTGTTGTTGGTAAGAAATTGGGAGTGAATGTTGAATATATGGCTCTTGATGGTAATGATAACTCGTGGATAGTTTGGGAAGATAGAAGTGGACAAAATAATACAATGTGGATGTACAATGAACTGCCTCCGACCAAAATAGCTGTAGCCAAAATAACACCAGATGGTAAAATGACAAAAACAATTTTGGACATTGGCAATGGAAAGCTTCCAGGTATCATCGCGTACGGTGATAAAGTTAGTATTGTATGGAACACCAATAACCATACAGTAAAGTTTGCATCCTTGGCCAAAGCATGAGAAGTACAAACAAATTAGCTAGTGCCATAATCATACACATAACCTTAGTAGTGACTCTATCATGTGGAGTAATCTATAATACTACATATGCAGCCATTGCAAACACAGCCACACCAACAGCTACTCTTGTTCCGCCATATCATGCACTCACTATGAATGGAAAGGATGTATCGATGCCAAATTATAGGGGCAAAGTGGTCCTTTTAAATACATGGGCAACTTGGTGCGAGCCTTGCAGATCAGAGATACCATACCTTGAATCACTATCTAAAAACTTCTCCAGTCAAGGTCTAAAGGTAATTGGAGTAAGTATAGACTCGGAAGGGTCAGATAGAAGGATTCAAGGATTTATGAAAAGCTACGGTATGACTTATACGGTTCTCAGAGATCCAAATAATAGGTTTAGCCATGTATTTTCAACTATTGGAGTACCAGAAACATTACTTATTGGTCGTAATGGCACAATACTAAACCATTGGAAAGGACCAATAGATGTAAATCCAGCCAATGTTGAAGTACAAGTAAAAAATGCATTAGGTTTAAAAAACACACAGCTAAATTCACAAAATACTAATCAACATACAATAGGAATAGCTGTTGCCTTTGTTGCTGGATTATTGAGTTTTCTATCACCTTGTGTCCTACCTCTTATCCCTTCATATGTCACATTCATTACTGGTTTGAGTTTAAAAGAGATGACTTCTAATAATGTTGACAATAATCTTTTTGACAATAGTCAAGTGAAAGGGAAAATTACTAGTCAAAGAAGTTTTTTTAAAACTCGTGCCTCAGTGATCACTAAAGGTAGTTTATTCATACTAGGTTTCTCATTGGTATTCATATTACTTGGATCTTCTGTTGCAATTGCTGGATCGTTGGTAAAAGATGCGGCAATCTGGATATCTAGAATTGGAGGAATAATAATAGTATTATTTGGTCTTAACATGCTAGGTTTGCTAAGGATTCCCAGACTTGAAAGACAGTTCAAGTTTGGCATGTCAAAAAAACCCAAGCATGCCGGTCCTCTGATCGTAGGTATTACTTTTGGAGCTGGATGGACACCCTGTATAGGACCAATACTGGCAGGGATTCTTACTCTAGCTGCTTCTAGTACTTCTTTAGCAACAGGTGCACTTCTTTTAGGCGCGTATTCTGCTGGTTTAGCGATTCCATTTATCATTTCGGCAATTGCAATAGATCGATTTCTGGTCTTTTTCAAAAAAATAAGAAGATGGATACCCTGGATCGAAAGAACAAGTGGGTTACTTTTA
>DATBGR010000601.1:0-6852 GCA_036557905.1 Nitrososphaeraceae archaeon
TAGTCTTTGCAATAATAACAATAGGTTCAATTGCAATGGAAGGACAACAGCAAGCATTACATAGTCTCCTATTGATATCTAAACTCCCTAAGCATCATAATGTCATGTCATTGTACTATAATCGCATTATTGATAGATAGATATCTCTAAAATGTATATTGTTCTACGTTTAGTATGTCGAAACAAAACGATAAAAAAGAGAAACTGGAACAGAAGCTAGGAGAATGTCTCGGTCTGGAAATGGCTGCACAAAAGGCAGTACAGGAGCTATCCTCAAAAGGATTATTAGATGAAAGAGGAATGCTATCAAAACTTAAGAATATGCAAAAAGAAGCAGCAAATCATCAATCTAAGCTAGAGATAGTAGTTCAGAAATTATCTGGGACACTTGATCCAGCAACAATTCAAGATGCAGCTCAGGAAACCGAGGAGAAAGCATCTGAGATGATGAAAACGTATCTAGGGGAGGATCCGGACTCATCTGAAGCAATAGAATTTTTGTGTCTTGCAGAAGGCGGCGAGGTAACGCACTATGAAGTCCTTGGCGCAGTCGCTAAAAAAGTCAAGTTAAATAACAAACTATTGTCAATTACAGTCAATTCTATTCTAAAACAAGAACAAAAACATCTCAAATTATGTACAAAGTTAGCTAAAGAGGCTGCTGCCAATTAGTAAACCATAAGGTTTATCTAATGAACCTTTTTTAATCCATCCATGAAAATAGGAGGATGTTTGTTATAAGAGCATGTAGTCATCTGAAAATATCATCAAATTTTGCCATAGACTATTACTCGATATGTACATAATTATGGAGTCATGAACAATATGCATTAAAAGTCATTATGATATTCGAAGGTAATACAATTAATTATAAACAAAATAAAATTTGAAAAGTTGTGTGCGGAACTAATAAACATTTAACCAGGATCTCAAGATCACCCTATATTGAACATTAAATCTTATTTAGCACACACAATGCTGCCTTTAGTCTTGAAAAATATGTAATTATAAATCTGGTCTTGTATGTTAAGTCGCGAGTGTTGGATTATTGTTAGTATTTCTGTGGTTGATTATTAATGGATATATCTGTTTCAATCGATTTTATAAATTTACTAGATACCAACTAACAGGTATGAGCTTAACAACCATTATCCAAAACTCTGCTGTTTTTATATTCATCATATTTACTATGCTACATTGGCTGCTTATTGTCCATTGTATCACTATAACAGCTGCCTGAGCTCATTCGCTAATGCTTGAGATTCATCTGGTCTTCGATACATACACTGTCATTGCATATATACTGTTGTTAGGCAAAGCCTGCTACTGATCTTGCCAAAACGTGAAGTGAGTATAAAAGTGGTGTTTTTATGTAATTGGTATACCAGATTTGAACACAATATATTCATATAATAGTTCATTAGGACGAAGTTAATTTAAAATGTTACTATTGTTTTGATCATGGAATTAATCTCTAACCGCTAAATATAATCAAGGTCACACTTTGAATATGGTATTAAACATGTTATGGACAATTGTGACAATATTAGTAGTTATAATAATCATAGTGATATTACTAAAGGTGGTATTTGCGATAATAGCGATCGGTCCTATCGCAATTGAACAGAATCATCAAGAATTGCATATAGTTTCTAATATGTTGGTGCAAATGCCTCTGCACTGGTAACGCAGTTAACAGATAGATGATCTATAGAAATCGACTCTTTATACTAAATCCATATAATTTTCATATTGCTCAGATCATCCTAATCATCTCTTATGACACATTTGTGCATAATATTGTGGTATATAGGAGATGAACTTATCAGAAATAAAAAGCTAATTTTCAAGTTTTCCAGAATAGGTAATTTAATATTTGAGATAATTTTGATAAGAATAAAATAACAATTGGATGCATTCTATTTCTAAAGCCTTTTTATACTTTTGAGCACATAGATAAATAGATAAACATATGACAGATATTGCAAAGAAAGTGAAAAATACTGAGCAAGATGCGGAAGCAAAACTTCAGACCGAGAAGGATCATGCAGAAGGAAAACCTAGCTCAGAGACTCTTAACAAGGCAAAGGTCAAAATAAAAGACGCTCTGACCTAAAAGCACGATATCATCTTTTTTCATAAATGTCGATGTCGATATATCCATTTTTTGCTTTTGCAACTTTTGCGAAATGGCTGGATTGTCGTTAATATAACTGTTGAATATTCAATTGCAATGGAAGGGCAACAACAAGAATTACACATAATAACTAGTACGTTAGCACAAATGCCAATAAAATTCTGGTAGATGATATCAACGTTAAGTAACATTACAAGTTAGATACTTTCTTATTGGCAAGATCTATCGAGTCAGTCGAGTGTATGTCTTTCATTCAGCAGTCTTTTTATTACTTGTCTTTTGTCTGAACACTACTGTATACGGCCCTAGGTTTGTAGATTAATTTTTTCCTTTTTATGTCTGGCAGATTAATAGATCAGTTTTTGAAATTCTTGTAATGACTTTGAAATGATATTTTTGACCTGAAATATATGCAATTCAAAATACTTGACGTGATGCATAACAACAGATATTACTGACATTGGAAGGCTTTAGCGGTACAGCGGAATGTCATTATATATCTTAAAGACCAAATAATATATATGAGTAATTATAAAGATTCGGGCGAAAAATCAAACGAATCGACTTCTGAAGTATCTGCATCATTTACATGTCAGGACTGCGGCAAAACCTTCAACTCTCGCCAGGAACTAAAAGAACATACGCACTAGCTAGAGAACGATCGTTGGAATTTTCCAAATATACACTACCAGTAGAGTGCATCAATCAATTAACTACCCTTAGTTTTCACATGTCACCTACATAATTATGAGTCAAATCGATAGATCGAAAGTAAAATTATAATATGTCAAATAATTTGGAAACTTTTCCTGCGGATCACACGCCAAGATTGCTTACAAATATTAGATAGATATGCCAGAAGCGTTTCGTTTTTTCTTGATCAAAGCTATCGATATTGACAGCCAGTAAAATTTCCGAAATTAAAAGCATAGATGAGGGATTCCAATCTAAATCAAGAACAAAATCTGTCAGGGCAATTATTAGCGGCTTGATCATGTCAAAGGCCAGAATCAGATAAGGGGAACAAACTAATTGACAAGTTTTTAGATGGACATTATCAGATTAATAGCATTACAAATTCTCATCTAGTGCTGATATGTTATACCAAATCGCAATTGCAGTAATCTTATATTTAATTAAATATTAGCGCTGAAACTCTATTATTAAACAAAACCGAGTTGGATTTAGGTTTGGATCTGATCGACTATCTGTCTCTTGGACATGTGCTCGGTGTATAGCATATACAGAACAAAATCCCCTGGTTGGAACTGATTGGAAATCATCTATGAAACAAGAATCACAGACAGTGGGGAATTATACACGTATGTCAAGGTTAACACTATGACACAGATTGACCGTTACCTAGAAAAGTTCCTATTCTCTCCATGGCTTATTCTGAGTTTTAAATAGAAATTAAGTTTTAATAATAATGTATTTCCAATATTGTTCTAGATATATTAGAATATGAACAAGAGTCAAACCAATCAAATCACGGGGCCTGTAGCTAAACTTCTATTGGATAAAAATTTTGCATTCATATCAACTTTAATGTCTGACGGATCTCCCCAAGTAACTCCAACATGGATAGATATTGAAGACGGCGTTATTCTTTATAACACTGCGGAAGGCAGAATCAAGCATAAAAACATATCAAGAGATCCTAGAGTCGCAGTCTCAGTTATCGATCATGACAATCCATATAACATGGTATCCATTAGAGGGTAGCAGTAGAACAAACTACTGAAGGCGCAGATGAACATATTGATAAGCTCACTAAAAAATATCTAGGGGTAGACAAATATCCAATGAGATCACCAAATGAAAAAAGAATCATAGTAAAAATAAAACCAGAAAAAATATTTCACATTTCAATTTCATGAGATCGAATATTTGCTGATAGACTGTGATACGTGTTAGAGCTTGATAAAGTTACAAGAATGCATTTACTGCTGACGCTACTATGTATTATAGAGTTAGGGATAATGACTGTGGGCTCGTATGTCCGATCCGGTAAACATGTCATGGCACACTCAAACTCCTGCAATTCTGGTTCATATTATTAATTTCTCTCCAATTCTGCTAACAACACATAAGAGTTAACATAAGTTTAGTAAATAGTTAGAGATTCTCTGGACATAACCATCATTTGCTTATGCTAGCCATTCAAAATTGCAGGGAAGAAGGTTATACACTAACCGACTAACTATCTCTCTTAATAATACTTTAAACTGTACATTATAGAAACGCGAGAACCTAATCATGTATCACAAGATACAGAAAACATCATAGAAATATAACACAAATTCAATAAAAATTGTTGGCATATAATAGCGTAAATCAAAAATAAAAGGATTGTTTCTAACGCGATTTGTTCTGCTCAGTAAATCTGATATCCGATTTTTATTATCTAGTCTATTATCTATTGTTCTTCCGAATGTTCATCTTTATTGTGTTTATCAAGTTCTTCCTTTGATTCAAAGGAAGTATCGCATTCTTCACATTCATGTGATGTGCTTGACATACGTGTATATATGCAAGTACTGACATTTTATTTATGACTTTCAGATACAAGTCACTTTACAAAGGAAAAATTTTGCTCTGCTGGTACAATAATAATCAATGCAAAACCAAGAGATGGAATAGGTGGTCATTGTCTACCAAAACATACTAAAATGTTCTTGCAATCATCCAAATCAATAAGAAGTAAGATATTGGCATCAGCAATAGAAGTGGATGAGGATTATAGAAGGTATAGACAGAAAAGAATCACAAGAGTTGACCTATGACCTACATAACATTTATTCATTGAGTCAAATATAAACCGCATCTAGCTCAGAATAGGCAACACTAGGCTTGAATTTATTTACACAAAATTCAAGATTGCTAAGAATAACTTTAATGAAATATGGCCGAGCAATATGCCGTTACTACATAGCCTTCTGGTTTAAAATCTTATTAGTATATAGAATACAAAAATAAACGAATCGTGTTAACAGTAGCTGGAACTCTTCATACGTATTGCTGATTGATGCTAAGGAACAACCAAAAGAGGAACCAATAGGAGTTTACAACAGTTATATAGAATATATCTTACGCTAGGACTAATGAACAAGAATTCAGTTTGTATAGCAGTAGGTGTGGCTTTGAGTATATCACTGCTGTCATTGAGTCTGATCGCAGCACCATCAATTGTATCAAAAGTGTACGCTCAGAATAATACAGGTGGAAATATGACAAAAGCAAACAAAACGGGTGGTGGACTAGCAGGCTCTCCAAAGGAGACACTTGGAATGTTATCGACTAAGAATGCGTCATCTTCTGTTAGCAAATTTATGGGAGGTGCTCCATTAAATCAAAGCGCATCTAATTCGAGCTCTACAAAGTAGCAATACTAAATAGAGCAGATAATAATTATTTTTTTATCGATTGGGCATATACAAGACACTATTTCATGTCCAGCGAGTTCACTTTGCTACTATGAGAGACCGTTTTGACCGTCTATAAAGCGGCCGCTTGATAGACTTGCATATCCGCTAATGATATCGTCAGTGATTTCACGCTCAAGGGTTTGGTCCTTTTATGGTAATTACTAGTTACCAGCGTTTAAGAAAGTACTGAAGTTTATGGACCTATGTATGTATGGTGTGCAGCTGCCAGTACTGCATAATTTCTGTAGTACTGAGTACTGCACCATCTAGCTATTCTCTCTTGTACCGAGGATGACTGAAAATTGAATGTATAGTACGAGATAGATCACGGATAAAGGTAGAAATTGGTTGTTTGTTTTTATTACTATTATTTTTCATTCTTGTTTTGGAAACATCTCCCAGACTCGTTGTTATCATGTCTACTAGCCCACCCAGTAATAGTAGATGGATAAACTTTTTTGTTTCACTACCTATTGGCTAACATTCTATTTAGAAGTAATATGGTCTAAGTGAAACTGTCTGGAGGACTTACTACTGATATCAACTAAAGAAATAGTGCCTGCTTGCCTAGTTTGGCTTAGCTAAGTTCTTACTACACCAAGGACAGTATTGAAAGGCTCTAGACTAGCAGACTCCTCCGCCTATGATTCTACAGTCTATAGAAATCGCCATCTATTGAATGTCATACTTGCCAAAGCAAAAAGAAAAAGAAAAGGAACTGACGGTAGACGAAATTAAAAAAATGATTTATAAAAGAAATTGATGTATTGTACCGTCCTTTCTATGATACTTTTCTCATATGAAGAATGGATATGATGGGGCAGTCTCAAGAATCTGCAAGCCTGTGGATACCATGTACCACCATCAGTTGAAACAGGATGTTCTCCATACCGTTTTACAAGGTTTAATATAAAACGTTCTGCAACAAACATATTTCTCTCTTTTGATATGCTTATTTGAAGGATTTCCCGATTGTCGTTTTCAATTGCTATCCATAACCAAGTATATTCCGAACCAACTTTAATGACAGTTTCATCAATTATAAATTCGGTAATACGTATCTTTCTGAAACTTAACATCTCAGATTTATAATTTTGAATCTAGTCTCTGATGACAGTATGGTTTCTTTTAACAAATCTAGACAAACTAGACAAAGCTTTGGAAGTATTTCTTAGTGAAAGACCAAGGAAATAAAGATACAGAGAATATGCAATATCCTCAGGTTCTGTTCTCTTTCTTATTTGACACATCATAACCTCTATGAGTCATGAAGCTATAGATTTTTCC
>DATBGR010000602.1:0-4374 GCA_036557905.1 Nitrososphaeraceae archaeon
AGCTCTCTAATGAAACTAGTCAACCTCAATTACACACATTCGATGGGCAAGCCGAGGTTCCTATCCTTAAAAATCAAAAGATATCAAATGGAAATTATGTTATCAAGATTCCAATATATGGTATACTTTTCAACCCAATCAAGCCAGAAGTTTCGGAATTCAAATTTAATACGACATCGTGATAATTGTCTAGTTGCAGTCGAGTTTTGTATTTTTTATTTCATGTTTAATACTTTTTAAACTCAAAATGAGCTAGCATGATAGCTGTGGTACATTCGTCGAATGCCATACAAAATTTAAATTCTGAACTTTTTCTATGTTAAACATGGATATTCTTATCCAAAGTAAGAAGTATGCATTGTTTCTGGCAATATCTTTTCTTGGTGCGACACTCATTTTTTCAATGAGTGCAAATGCTTTTGCACATCAAAGACAACTCCTTAACATAGGAGGAAAACCTACGTTACTTGTGGTTGGTTCAACTAATGAACCTGTATATGTGGGAGATAAATCTGGAGTCGACTTTTTTGCATATACACCCGATCCTAAGGATCCATTGAATGATGGGGCTAATGGAACAAAGCCTATTACTGGATTAGATAAGACTGTAAAGGTTGAAGTTTCTGCAGGTCCAAAGAATAAAACACTAGATTTTGACCCAGATGACGACAATCCAGCTCATTACACTGCTACCTTCTTCCCAGGTGCACAAACAACCTATACATATACATTGACAGGTACAATCAATAATACACCTATTCACTTAGCCTATACATGTGTTCCTGGCGCTGGAGATGATACTCCTGGAAATAATAATAAAGTAACTTTATCCAAAGGAGTGCAAAGGGATGGTGTTGCGGGCGGTTTCGGATGTCCTCTGCCAAAGGCCGATGCAACGATTCCATAACAATAATTACTATCTAATGTGGTCAAAATCTGACAGGATTAATGTATAGTATGGAATCATCTCCAATCCCTTTTTCTTTTAGATATATGAGTAAAGAATACCAAAATTATGTTGTACATGAAAGTAAGAAAAGTCAATCATCATCATTAATTACATTATCAATTTCATTAATCGTAGTTACTCTTTTGTTATGTACTTCTATTAGTACTGTGAGTTATGCCTATGCACATTCTCTCCCAGTTACTGAGACACCTGCTTCTAATTCGATAGTAAAAAAGGGATCTCCTCTACCTTCTAAAGTAACAATTGATTTTTCAGAAAGACCAGATCCAAATGTTAGTACTATACAGGTCTTAAATTCAAAGAATGATAGAATAGATGATGGCAAGTTCGTCATAATTGGAGATCACGATCGCGAAGCTCAAACAGGATTAAACCCCAAAAAATTGACAGATGGTGTATACACTGTATCTTGGATGACGCAGTCAGCCGATGACGGGCATATCGCACGCGGTTCTTATGTCTTTGGTATAGGGAATGTGGGTCCAGGAAGTACCACTACTACTCAAGGCTCGTCTTCAAGTTCACTACAGAATAATCCACGGCAATCTGTCCAGACTGTTGCAGTTACTTCAAATTTAGATGGATTTATGAAATGGCCTTTGATAGTCTCAGAAGTAGCAATTGTAGGAGGAATATTTTCCCATTCGTTTCTTTGGGAGAGGTTTGGAAATAGAATCGGCAAGAAGAACATTACAAGAAATACAAATACTACTGAATTCAATAATACAACAACAATACCCTGGGCAAAAAGATTTAGTCTAGTACTAGTAATTGCATCAGCTATTATTATTGCCTGCGCGTCTTCACTACTCTTTCTACAAATCACTGAGCTAGCGGCAAACAGCCCTTCAAATTACAGATTAATATTTGAATCAATACTGCATGGTTCTTCAGGGATATCCTGGTTAATACATGTCATAACTGCATTAGTTATCATGATTTGCATACTTGTCAATTATTATCTGTTACATAAATATGGAGCCTTCAAATCTTTAAAAAAAAATAGCAGATCTATAACTTCTCAATCAATTCTTTTTGGCATTGCTTTTGCTGCTGGTGCAGTCTGCATTTTTGCAAATAGTATGACAAGTCACAATGCTGCAGTAAATTTCATTCCATCCTTAGCTGTATTTATTGACTGGATGCATCTTATGGCTGTATCTCTATGGATAGGAGGTTTGTTTTACATCTCTGTAGTGCTATTGTATTCTTTAAGGAATTCAGATACATTACAACAACCATTACCACAATTACTTGCCACATTTGAAAAGAAAATGCAACAACAACGAGAAGTGCAGGTAGATACACCACAAACTAATGATGCATCTGGCAGGAATAAAATCTCTGCAACCACGTATTACCTTGCACTATTGCTTCCAAGATTTTCCCTTATAGCCACGATATCTTTAGGCGTTATAGGTATAAGTGGGATTTATATGGCTTGGATTCAACTTCACTCTTTTAATGAATTGTTCTATTCAGCTTATGGAAACGTATTGATTATTAAATTAGCAATTGCGTTGCCCGTAGTTCTTTTAGGTACATATCATCAAATAAGGATACATAATTTCATTTCTGAAATTGCAAATATCGGAAAATCTAGGAGGGTCGCTACTGCTAATACTGAAAATAATAGATCTAAGTATTCAATTAACAACAACAAACACCTAGTACAAAATTTCAAAGACAGAGATAATCGAGTGATTCAAAAACTTTCTAGTCTTGTTGTTAGGAATAAAAAGACTAACCACTCTGGTACAAATGGAATTAGTGATGCATCTATCTTTTCTAGATTTGGTTTTACTGTAAAGGTTGAGTCATTACTAGCAATTTTACTTTTGCTGGTAGCATCTTTACTTACTATAACTTCTCCTAATTCAATGAGTATGGCTTCTATGCCAGGAATGTCAAATATGCCAAATACGTTACACGCCCCATCGTCTTCATCTCAAATGCCGATGTCTGGCAATCAGATGCAGATGCAGACAAAAAATAGTACATTAGTAAAACAAGTAAAGATAATGAATGTAAATGGAAAGATAGAAATAAATCCGTTTTACTCTGGATTTAATACATTCAAGATTACCTTTACCGATCTGAGCGGAAAGCCGTACAACAAAGCAACTGGAGCTGAATTGATTTTCAAGAACGAAAAAGCAGATATTGGTCCTATTGTTGTCACGATGAAGAAAATCCAACCAAATGTATTTACTGTTGGTACATTCATTGGTTTACCGGGAGAATGGAATATTGCATTGGCTGCTCAACGACAGGCAGATTATGATTTGAATTATGAGTTTACGTCTAAAGTCACTAACGCACCATCTACTTTTACTTCTACATCTTCTCCATCTTCCAACGCGAATATGAAAATGGGTACTAGTAATATTGGAACCAATAATAATATTCTGGGTAATTCACAAAATCAAGAACCAATGCCAAAATTCGATTCATTTGCAATACTTGCAATAGTTCTGTCTGTTATACTTGTCCTAATAAGCTGGTATACATATAAGAGAAGCAAACAAGACCTTATAATAGCTATAGATAGATTTGAAGGAGGCAATTAATAGCTAACGGTTAACAAAGTTACTCACACCTCTATTCAAATACCAATCTAAGGTGACTTAACTAAGATTGGTTAGCAATATATTCATCTACTTTTTGACTTTTTGACCTGACTGATCTTGTAACACTGAATCAATGTCATGTTATGTGATAATCAATCTCATTTTCTTGATATTGATTATAAATACTATTTGAAAAACTAGTCCTTCAATCTTGCTTGTTATATACCTTTGATATATTTGATGTTGTTAACTTACCAACCATGGATCAGAGTAATGGTACATTCGTCGAATATTCTATAACATTTAAATCAATACTAGCAAACTACATGACAAATGAAATCTAATAAAAATATGGTATTGTACATTTCTGGATGTACTGCAGCAGCATTAATTCTGTTGTCAATTAGTGCAAACTCTGTGTTGGCTCATCAGAGAGGCCTTTTCACAATTGGTGGCAAGGACTACTTGTTGGTAATGGGTTCCCAGAACGAGCCAATATTTGTAGATGATAAATCTGGAGTCGACTTTTTTGCATATACACCCGATCCTAAGGATCCAATGAACTCCCAAGCTAATGGTACAAAACCAGTAAATGGTTTAGAAAATACGCTCAAAGTAATTGTGTCTGCAGGCAATAAGAATCAAACTTTCGATCTTGAACCAGCATTTAGAGATCCGGGACACTATAATGCTCCCTACTATCCTACAGTACAGACAACTTATTCTTATACACTAAATGGGACAATAAATAATACTCCGGTTAATATTAAATGGACATGTGCAGTTGGAGGAGAAGCTAAATCTGCAGACAACTCTACAGTCAAGATTTCAGAT
>DATBGR010000603.1:0-2518 GCA_036557905.1 Nitrososphaeraceae archaeon
AATGAATAGGGTTTTGGAGTATCATTATTTTGATAAACTGCAAATACTAAGTCAGTATCCTTCATAGGAATACGTCGATATTCCGAAATTGTTTTCCCATTTTGCTCGGCCTTGTGGCAAACTCTTCTAGTTCGATATTTATAATCTAACCATGATTTTACTTGATGGGCTATTTCGTAGGTTAAAAAAATACTTCTATCTGTCCTAGTTTTTGTAAACTCACCTCGAACAAAAAGTTTTGGAGGATTTGAATTAAAATCTAAGTCTTTGATACGTATTGATAACGCCTCTACTGCACGCATTCCGCTCGCTGCTAACAATAAGACATAAGTTTTTGTTCTGATATCAGCAGTTGAATTCAAAATTTCTACTATATCTTCTTTAGACAATGCTTCCTTGTTTTTTCTAATTGACCTAGGTAGCTTTATTTTCAGTTTGAATCTTCTTGGGCTAATATCTATATCATTATATTCAAGAAAGTTTTTTGCAGTTACAACTCTCTGTTTCAGAGTAGAAGTTGAAATATTCCGATCATTCAAGTATCTAGCATATTCGGATAAAACTGAGTAGGGGTCTCTATTTTTCTTAATTTTGGAAATAATGTCATTTATATCCAGAGAGTATTTGGACTCAACAAACCTTTTGAAAATATCAAGTCGTGCATGATATTCCTTTGCAGTTAATTTGTTCATCATGCTGACATTTGTAACATATTCTAATATTATATTACTTGGCTTGGAATTGACGAATTTGGTTCACTTTCTATTTAAGTAGTTAAGTCTAATTTATATATTTTGTATTTATAGACTTTAATTCATTATCAATAGATCAATTGATAGATAAATAAGCATCTGGAGTATTTGGATAACCGGCTCTTCAATACTCGTTGACCCTGTTCTCGATATGGGGTATTGCTTTTAGCATTCCCAATATTTCTGTCGGCGCTCAATTTTAGGTGCTAAATCACATTGGACGTCAATAACTAACATCACAGAATGTGCAATGTCCTATGCAATGTAGCGATTCGTTATCTTGTATGCCTCAGAAGTAGTAATATGTAGACTCAGCCAATCTATGCCATGATGCAAATTTTGTTTACCTAGACATTACATAGCTTTGTTGCAGACATCATGTCTATCTTCTATTATCATATTATACATTTTGATAGCCGAAGACGTTCTTACCATCCTTAATGTGTGATTCCTTTCAGAACCTTTACGATCTACTCTATTGTACAATCATTAGGCTAACCCAACGATATGTCTTAATAAAATAGTCTAACATATCCCTCACTATTCATCCCACTAGCATAGATTGTGTGGTCAGAAAAATAGTATGACGCAGATTCGTATGCATATGCATCATAACCTGATCCTCCCTGGTAAAAGATATCTGAGTTCATGACCCGGTTAATCCTCAATCTGCGCGAGTTGGACAAAAGCGGTCTGATGATTGCATCAGCATGATTAAAGTGAACGCCCAGACATGAAGCTAACTTGTTTGTCACCATTCCACATTTGGAGCCTCTTCGAAGGCTGCTTAATTCATCATCAAATTTTTTGACAGGGTCTGACGAATATAAAGCACCCATAATAGCAGTTGCCATAAAACTATTTCTTACTCTCGGATTAGGCTCGTATGATACTAGCTGTTCTAATTCCTCAACCTTAGGTGCCAATTTCGATAAGATGTCATCTCGCACATTTTCCTCGTGATCATCCATCAGACGTTGATGATCTAGTCCTTTAGGTAGGAAATTCAAATGATTACTTTGTCTTAGCAAGAATTCGCCCAAAGGGATTATTTCTGCTAGGCCCTGATGCTGCTGATTTCTATGCCGAGTGGCATTCCACTTTCTTGTAAAATCCTTCCGACATGTACTGCACATGTACCGAGGTCTGCTCGTGTGGTTATCATATGCGTGTCTTATCCTTAAATATATCCATCAAAAGAGTGACTCAGAGTCACTCTTTTAACTAAACCGATGATTAATAACATTGACCGAGCCGAATGATGTTCTAGTCGCTAGCGATATTTTATGCTGCTACTTTATTTCGTGAAACTATAACTATTTCAGGGTCATATCATAGTCAGGCACTAAAAACTCAGCAATGTATCTTGCTTGTCGCATAGAAAGGTAGAGTCTAATGATAGGATTCAGTAGTAAGGCAATTCAGATCAGAAATATTAAAAGGACTATACAATTCTTTTAAACAAATTGTATAGCTGTTTGATTGATTTCTTGAATTAGAATTGCAGATTGCTGAATATGAAGATTTGACCACGCGTAATTTTCAATTTCATTTAATCGTCTAGTCATAAATATTCTTGAATAGCGTAATTCGTTAATCTTAATACTCTACTTCAATTCATTTGTCCAAAAATCATTACAAGAAAAAATTATGGTCGGGCTTGGAGTTCAATCGAAGTCTCAAAGCGCCTTCCATAACGATTTATGACTAGACGATTAAATGAAATTGAAAATTACGCGTGGTCAAATCTTCATATTCAGCAATCT
>DATBGR010000604.1:0-7562 GCA_036557905.1 Nitrososphaeraceae archaeon
TTTCAACTCCGACATAAACGATCGCTTTTGTTCCACCTGCTACTAATCCTGCGCCAATTAAGCCACCGATTAAAGCGTGACTACTCGATGATGGAAGACCAAAGTACCACGTGATTAAATTCCAGCTAATTGCACCAACCAACGCAGCTACTATTACATATACAGTAGAAAACTCTGGCTGTATTATTCCTGTACCTACAGTAGCTGCCACTGCAGTTCCAAATATGAATGGTCCAGTAAAATTTGCTAAGGCAGCCATGCTAACTGCATATAAAGGCCTTAATGTGCGAGTACCCACAACAGTTGCAATTGAGTTAGCAGAATCATGGAATCCGTTTATAAAATCAAAGAACAAAGCTACGATTATTGTCACATAGACTAGGAATAAATTTTCTGTCATTGTGTTCCCAATTTGTATTTAGGTTATGACTTTGAGCCAACAAGTTGTTTATACAAGTTCTCTTCCCTTAGCCATACTTTAGGGCAATATCTTCAACTATATCTGATACATCGGCAGTCCTATCTATAGCTCCCTCTAAAGTCTCGTATATTTCCTTTTGTTTTATGATATTTATCGCATCATGTTCATATTCAAAAAGATCTGCAATAGCGGTTCTATACAGCTTATCTCCTTCATGTTCTAAACAACTTATACGGGACGAATGTACAATCAGACACTGAGCATCCTTAAATCTTCTTAGCATTATAACTATAGTGTTGATCTCTTGAGATGCCAAATGAAGAATCTTGGCCATCTCCAGCATTTTTGGTGTTGGCTTTTGAATTTTATATAGCACAAATCTATCTGCTGTTCCATCAGCATAATCTAATATCTCATCAACTGCGCCTGTCAGTTTGGAGATATCTTCTCGATCGAAAGGTGTAACAAATGTTTTATCAAGAATATCAAATATACTGTGAGCAATTTTGTCTCCACTGTGCTCAAAATCTCTTATTGCAGACTGGCGTTCATATACGTTATCATAAGTGGCAATAAGTTCGACTAATGCCCCCGTTGCACTGACCAAATTGGATGTTTGCTTTTCAAGTATATCAATTATTGCCTTATCATTTGATTTGAGCCATGAAAACCAATGCGCGGTACTATTCATTAGTTTGTCTTCTATGGAAGAAGCCAGATAATATTAATACATTTATCTAATTATTGTGTTCCTAACAGATGATATTATAGCTTACGGGCATAACTTGACTTGATAGTCGGCACTACCGTAGCATTCATACTGGCAATGTTGGTATGGTATTATTCGACCATGGCAGCCGAAAGTAAGTAAAAGCAGTAGAATATGTAAATATCATAATTCAGTATAACTATTAAGGTTGGTTGGCATCTATCATCTCCTTTCTGGCGAATGAGTTGATGAGTCTTGTTCGGTTTCCAGATGGAGGGGCTTAGGAAACGCAGCCCAATGCCAGCCAACTTTAATTAGTCATAATAAAATTGACATCATTGTAAAGATTTTAGTAATATCAGTGTAAACAGCAACATGTCTATCAACATATGCCCCAAGAGAAGGTACTACTTACCTAGATGCGATAAAATAATCGAAAGGGAGGAAGATGGATGATACTTCTCAAATATATTAATGGTATGAATAATGATATGCCGTGGAATTTACTCGGTAATGGAGGCATAAATCCAGCAACCAATTTTCTTGGTACTACAGATAATCACCCTCTTATCATAAAAACGAATGGAACTGAAGCCATGCATATAGATCCATCCAGTAATATTGGTATCGGGACTGGCACACCTCAGGTCAAGTTACATGTGAAGGGAAATCTTACTAGATTAGAATCTACAGATGGAGTTCGTAAATTGGATCTTCGGGCTGATAAAGTGACTTTAGGCATAGAAGGCACAGGTGCACCTCTATCCTTGAATGCTAGAGGCCAAAACTTGTACCTGAACCAGAGCGGGGGTAACGTAGGAATCGGTACCACCCAACCACGTACAATGTTACATGTATTTGATCGAATTTCCACAGGTTTAGATTTTAATTCAGCTGGTGCTATCACTTTCTTTCCACCAGATGGCTTTGCTTGGTTTCATATCGACAACGGTCCATCTGGTGGAAGGCCTCTTGGCAGATTAAGGTTTTCATATGGAGTCAATCCTGGAGATCATGAGGTACTTAGCATATATCAAAGCGGTGCAGTAGGAATAGGTACTGGTGCACAGGATCCCGGCATCGGGGGAGAAAGATTCACCGTTAATGGTGCTGCAGACATCAACGGTCATGGAAGCTTCAACGGCTATGGAGAGTTTAATGGCAATGGAGACTTCAATGGCGATTTGAGTGTGAATGGTACAGTTACTAAAGCAGGTGGAGGATTCAAGATTGATCATCCTCTTGACCCTGCTAACAAGTACCTCAATCATGGATTTGTTGAGTCTGACAATATGAAGAACATCTACGATGGGATAGCAGTATTGAATGAAAACGGAGAAGCCACAGTAGAGCTTCCAGAATGGTTTGAGGCAGTCAACCATGAAGTTCGTTATCAGCTGACAGCTATTGGAGCTCCAGGTCCAAACCTCTACATTCAACATGAAATTTCTAATAATAGATTTAGCATAGCAGGTGGCACAAAAAATATGAAGGCCTCTTGGCAAGTGACTGGCATTCGTAAAGATCCTTGGGCTAAACTGCATTTGTCACCAACTGAAGAGGAAAAGCAGCATAATGACCAAGGGCTTTATTTACATCCAGACCTCTACCACCAGCCACAAACCAAACAGATGAAATCAGTGCACTTTGTTAAGACGACCGATGCTTAAAGAGAATTCGTTGATGATTTGAGAACTATAAAGTAATAGTGGAATTATCTTTGATTGTAGGATATAATTAATCTTACAGTACACGAAGGAAAGTAAACTTAAAACACACTTCTAATACGTTGCATATTATTAGAAATTCTAATTGGAATAACATAGGTTGGTGCTGGCCTGTGATTGGTACCGGCACCTTACTACTATGACTAGCCGCCATAACACTTCTTGGTAGAGACTAGGATTAAGTGCTACAGCAGCCAGCATTTTATTTGCTGTAACAAGTATCTTTAGTTTTTCGTGTACTCTGTAGTGCTTTGCAATTCCTGTAACCATTTATTGTATTCCTATCCTTGTTCTTATCATAATTAGAACAGACCTCTAAAAGTCCTGTGAAACTGCAAGGAACAACAAAACACGACACTGAAAGCGGAAAGCCTATCAGATACTGATTTGTAGTAAAGCATGGAGTGAAGTGAATAGTACGAGTACTATTAGTAAGTTAGGTACTGGTATACAATGTCCAGCAGATAGTGAGGACTACTTTGTTTGTAAACTCTGTCTTAGATTGATAGGAACAGAAGATATGGTACTACATTTGAACATGCCGTATTCTGCCAGTAGACGTTGAGAGAGTGGAATGAATGGGTAAGTGAGTTAGTGAGTGACTATCCTATTATCACTGTTAAGCATAACACAACTCCGAATCATAAGGTCATGTCTTATATTCAGCAGACCTCACTTTGAGCATGAGTGTCCTCAACTAACAAAAGATTTACAGTCTGCACTTGAAACGGTAAATGAATTTATCAAGTATAGTAGTATTTGGATTAGCGAGGAGGATTGTCCGCAGGAATGACGGCAGAGGGTGCTACGACTTGACAAAATTATCATAAGGTTCTTAACATGTACCGAGTGCTCTACCCAGTTGGTAAAATGTAAATACCATATGCTTACGACCGCTTAACGCAGTAAGTAATTAGCAAAACTAATCTTATAGACAGTCCACCGTGTTGTACCGCCTCCCATTGCCGACAAAAGGGAAAAAGGGAGTCTAACTCATGCTTAATTTATAGACATTCGAACTATTTTTTGAGATCGTTAGGTAGTAGTTTCTTGCTGTTCACTTTCGTTGCTATCCATATCGTATTCGCCTTTTCTAATTTTCTTATTTGTATAAATGATTGCTGCAATGACTGCCAGAAAGTAGGGCACAGTAAATAATACCAGTGCTATACCCGGAGCAGTTATTACCATGTTTAATTACTGAATTTATTTTTAGCCTACTTTATTTTTTCCTTTTTGGCTTGATATACATATTAATAGCAAATAGTCTTTATCTAGATACGAAGCATCTTTCCTACTAATCTAACTCTGCAGATAATCTATTAATCAAATATTTTATTGATACTGGCTTTTCAATAAAACATCCTAAATTTACATTGGAGTATACATCTCTAAGAGCTTGAATATTTACCATGAATGCAGTCATAAAACATACTCTAATGTTAATATCTAATTCCAGTATTTTTTCGTGTAACTCAAAGCCATTCATTTTTGGCATATAAATATCGGTCAGAAGAATATCGTAAAAGTGTGGTTTGAATTCTTTTAACACTAATAATGGATCGTTGTATGTGTATACTTCAAATTTTCTCTTGTCACCAAAATAATGACCCTCTAATCCTGCTTTGAAAGTTAAAGTAATATCAGGATCATCATCTACAAAGAGTATCCTTTTGATAAATGGTGGTTTTAGAGATACCTTTGCTTCCGTTTTTATGATGGTATGTAAATTTGATCCCTGATTTTGTACTGAACTAGGATCTGTAAGTGAAGCAGAAGAAGATTCGGAAAGATGTTGCTGATCATGAAGGCGATCGCCATTATAACTAAAAGAATGATAAAGTGAACTAATCCCATTATCTAAATTTGGAAAAGAATAATTGTAATCAGCTTGTGTAAGCAATATCATTCAACTTTGGTTCCAATCTTTATATAACTTTCTATATTCTAAGCACAAAAATCAATAGTTACATTAGAAGTGTATCATCATATCAAAAAATGAAACCTCTGCTTCAATTTATGTCAGAAGTCAGCATGGTATTAATCATCGACAATCAAGGCGATCTAACATTAGAGCAGCAACCTCCTATTCAGGCTTTTCTCAGTAGGAGCGATTCATCCAACACTCTAGTTACCTTTGAAAAAGGTAGTATCAAATTATGTATTGCCTATTGCACTACTAGATTATATTTTACATCCTGAGCAAAGTTAGGCTGCGCGCATCCTGTTCCTGGGCATATTAAAATTGATTTAAATTGAATTGTATGAGGACCTTTTGCAAGTGGTGGAGTTATTACATAATAGCCATCGGCAACGGCTTTAGAGGAGCCTTCTGTAGCCCCGAATATCGCATCCTTTGGATAAACAACTTCGAACACCCCTGTATGTGTTCTGTATTTGCTTAAATCTTGACGATTAAACTCTTTGTTATCTATCTTGAGATACAAACTTGTAACACTGTCCTGATCTTTTTTGGATATATTGTTCAAATCAGTCACAGAGGATTTTGGAGCCTCCTTATCAGAAATCTCCTCTGGTGAAACCGGTATAAAGAGACTTTTGCCGGCAGGAACTTTGCATGTTCTAACCGATACACCCCCTCCGTTTCCACTAAGATAAAATACAGACGAATTTGTCTTTGATTGTCCATTATCACAGTTTGCCCCAGTCTGATCATTCCATGGATTTTTATCCTTAGGGAACGCTATAATCCATTTCCTAGTTTGGAACCATTCAAATACTGTACGTGATGTGCAAAGAAATTAGCAAAGCCAAACCAATAGGTAAGAGTTTATCATTTTCCTGAGCTAAACTCTTGGCAACCAACCAATCAAAGGTTTACCTAGTCAAGACCTATACATGCTCCTTTATTAGATAGTGTCGGTCCTCATTCTACTGGGACAGAACGCTTCCACCAACCCACAAGAACTGGGGTTTGCAATTCGCTCTTAATGTCTTTGAATACACCGACAACAAACAGCATGCAGCCTAGACCTATAGCCAGAAGGCCAGGGCTACCCTCTGCTGCTCCCAGTGATACACCTACCGTCGTTATCGCTGCTCCTCCAATAGTCAAAATCTTGTTTACTACAGACATACCAAACCCACCTTCTCCATTTGTTTTAGCTGATGGTGGTGTTCACTTATCAGTTCAAGTATTAGTTGGTCGTATGTCTGACCCTTCTTACCGAGAGTATTGAGCTCGTCTCTTGTCTTTGTTTCTAGTAATATAGTAACCTTTGACATTTTGTCTACTTTTTACCCTACCACTCATAGTATAATACCGTATGAAACCGTATAAGCAGTGGGTCTACAGTGTAATGCTCTGCGATCGTCTATTTGTTTGTTGTTGTCTGGTATGACTCGCATAAAGTCATGCCGGCCTACGAATTCATTAATCTTCCTTTTGAATCTATTGTTGATGGCATAGTCCGTTCTGCCGGCTAGAGTTTAGAAATTCCTGCACGAATCTTACTGGGGTCTTCTATACACTTTCCACCAAAAGTGGTTCTATGATAAAAGTCTAGCAGTAGTCTTAAAAAGCCCTCTGGTGATGTAATAGGCCTATATGATTCAGTTAGTCTGACATTAAATT
This sequence comes from Nitrososphaeraceae archaeon, assembly GCA_036557905.1. Classification (GTDB taxonomy): domain Archaea; phylum Thermoproteota; class Nitrososphaeria; order Nitrososphaerales; family Nitrososphaeraceae; genus JARBAU01. The sequence goes on from DATBGR010000604.1 coordinate 6,453, forward strand.
TGATTTAGAATATTAGGGAAGGAAAGAATAATTTTTGATACTTATGATGGGTAGCAGTAGTAATGATGAAGGAAACAATATTTGGTTAGTCCATAACTGGTTTAGGTGGTTGGTTGCCTACAGCATAAAATGCCCTAGTAGAACGTACGAGAAAAATCAGGCTCATCCTACATTAATGGCAATGTCTGGGTTTACAGAAGTTGAAGAGCTAGGTAAACAAGCGCGGTAATAGTAGTCTGTCTTTTGGATGCATTTGCCTAGAGGCAGGTAGGTATTCATTACAGATGCGTTAATCCATCTAAAGGCATGATGTAGCATGTTCGAGAATAGAGAGGATGCCGGTCGACAATTAGCAGAAAAATTAAGATTGCTTTTGAAGAAGAATTAATACGAGGATAGATTCAATAGATCTAATACTGAGATCCTTGCTATACCTAGAGGTGGTGTAGTTACTGGTGACGTTTTAGCTTCAATCCTTGAGTTAGGTTTAGACATAATTGTTTCAAGAAAGATAGGTGCTCCACATAATCCAGAGCTTGCTTTAGGCGCAGTAATGCACGATGGTAGTTTCATTGCAAACTCCAACATAATGCGCATTTTGCAAATTTCTAACGAATACATTAATAAAAATATAGCAATTCAGATGAAGGAAATTCAACGTCGCCTCTCATTGTTCAGACATTCACAAAAATACAATCTAGGAGGCAAGACTATAATTTTGGTTGACGATGGTATCGCTACAGGTGCATCTATTTTAGCTGCAGTAAAGTGGATAAGAGATCAAAAACCAGAAACTTTGATCGTAGCAATTCCCGTTGCACCTAAAGATGCCATTCAAAAGCTAGAAGCAGAAGAAGGAATAAATCAAGTTGTAGTCCTGGAAACACCAGAACCATTTGGCGCCGTCGCGGCGTTCTATGAAGATTTCAGCCAGGTAAGTGACGAAGAAGTATTGCGAATTATGAACAAGTATAGGCCGAAATCGTAATTTAGAAATTCTCCTCACTAGTACATTTGATTACAATAGAATAAATATCTTGCAAACGGTCTCTCGCATTTATATAGCAGGATTTATAGAAAAGTCTATTTCAATGAGCGAACTACTGACAA
>DATBGR010000605.1:0-5945 GCA_036557905.1 Nitrososphaeraceae archaeon
TTTCGAAATCTATTGAAAGCTTTAGCTTTCTTTTTCATAAAGATTCAAGCATGGCATCAATACTAAATCATAATCGTATGTTGTGTAAGGCATGCTTGTCTGCTGGTAGACTATCGATAAATGACACTGATGACAGGGAAGGGACCACTCAATATGGCATTAGAGGCGCGCCTCATGATAAAAAGTATACATAAATTTTATAACCATTCTGGGACAGTCAGCCTGCATCTATGATGCTATAATGACTATATATAAATATAGAAAATTTTGATAGCATATATAAACATGGATGAAAACTCTGCCAATTACAGGAAAGAGTTATACTATGTAGAAAAAGGTGCAGGACAACCAGTTATCTTTATTCATGGAACTCTGAATGATTTCCGCATTTGGCAATTCCAGTTGGAAAGATTTGCACAAAAATATCATGTTATTTCATATAGTAGACGCTATGCTTACCCAAACCAATGGCCTGGGAATGGTGACGACAACAACTTGACAAACAATGTCGAAGACCTGGCAGAATTAATAATCAAGAGATTAAACCTTAGTCCAGCACATTTGATTGGTCACTCGTACGGAGCACTCATTGCACTTTATATGGCACATCAACATCGAGATCAGGTAAAAACACTTGTTCTAGGTGAGCCACCTGCAATTTCACTATTGGAAGGTAACAAGAAATATATCGATAAGATTAGAGAGAATGCATTTGAATCCGTACAGGATGCTATTCGTAGAGGAGAAAAGGAAAGAGCAGTAAGAATATTCTTGGATGGCGTAATGAGCAAAGAAGGTTTCTTCGATCAGCTACAACCTCAAGCTCGTGCCATGATAATGTCTAATATGAAATCACTGGGAGGCGAATTAGCTTCCGTCTCTCAACGCCTTACCCAAGAAGATATTCAAAAAATCACAAAGCCTACATTATTGGTAAAGGGTGAATTAAGTCCAAAGTTTCTTCATCATATTGTCGATATACTGGCTAGCCATATGCCTAATAGCAAAGAGCTCGTTATTCCAGAGCAATCTCATAATCTAGGAAGAATAGCAACACCTGAGGTATTTAACACAGGAGTCTTAGAATTTCTGTGCAAATGTATCTGAATAAATTAGTTAGATAAGTAAGGGCTAGAACAGCAACGGCAGCTGGTACCACCGTCAGTTAACACCAAACCTATGTTGTTCGGAGATTAATTTCTTTCTTTCTTCGTTGCTCTTCGTCTATAATCATGGCTAATATTTGCTGCATGGCTTCTACTTCCGCTAAGTTGTCCTCAACAATCCGAGTGTTGAACTTTTCAGGGTCGACTTGTTTCTGCTTCTTTTGAATTTCTTTATAGATCATTTTCTTAACTTCGGCTAATGTTAGTTCTTTTGACTTTGACTTTGGCAATCATGATATTCTATAGGTATTGGTTTCTATAGGCTGAGGAACTGTAGGTAGAGGGAGACTGTATTGACCCGGCTAAATCAAACATTGTAGTATCTAAGGTCCATCGCGGAAGTTCGCTAAAAGAGAAATATAATAGTAAACTTTTCAAAAATAATATCTATAAACTCCATATTTACGAAGAGTATCTCACAACGAGATGAACAAAATGTTACTGAGTGCCGCGATGCTGGGAATTGCGGTTCTCTTGGGAAGTATGGTATACGGTAACACCGTAAGTGCAAGTAGTCAAGAGCGACGCGACTGTTACGATAGGTATATGCCTCAAGATGAGGTAGGATACAGGATCTGTATAGGTGAAATAGGAACTCCGAATCCAGACCATGGAGATTCAGGTCAATAGAATCTACTCATTTTTTATTTTATTTTAATTTATCTTAACGATTAACCTGAAATCTAGGCTAACATTTAGGCAAATACCATTAATATAATCAAGCGCCATTACGCGACGCTCAATATGATAGACCTATAGCATCGCCAGAATAATTCAAATTCTGTGCCTGGAGTTCTAAGGAGTTAAATCTGAAGAAATCCAGTCGCTATTGTAATTAGAGCCTCGCCTAATACCATAAGTTACGTAGAACTTAATTATGCTCTAATCACTAAAATGCCATATGCTTTTATACAGAACGCAGCATACGAATTCATAGAGCCATCAATTAAATGTCTCTTTCGACCGGAAACTAGAAAATGAAGGTGAGATTCTTCTATAACAGACACTAAAATAAATAAGTCCTAAATATTAAATCGTGGAATGAGTCAAGTTTTCTATGGTAACTATTACTGTTATTTTCGTAATAGCCATTGTTATTTCGATAACTATGACTATGACAGCATATATCCATACAGCAAAAGCAGAACTCAACATTGACCAACTGATTAAGAAGGACCAAGACATGGCCAACGCAATTAGAGGCATACCGGAAAACTGTGAACAAAACTCGACCGGCTCTGTAAATTCAGCATCGTCTAGTATGAGTCTCCAATGTAAGTAGGTAAGAAAAAAGGAATAGGCTAAGTTGATAGAACTTGGATGATGATAACTGTTGTAATAATTGTGAGTATCCTATTCCAATAATGTGATGGACTTACAGGAGTACTAGAAGCAATTTATTTCAGCCCACTCAGCAATCTGTCATTCTTTTTCTATCATATGATAAAATTCCTATCTATCATGATGAGCATGCCAATTGCTAAAGATGCCTAGACAACTTGTTAATCGTGAACAAGAAGGAAAAGTGATATCTAAAACAAGCGGCGCAATAACAATGATTGATGACTTACATTACAGTGTTAGATCAGAATCTGGTTTTAATACTTATATCGTCGCTGCAACCAAGTCTGAATGGGTTTGTTCATGTCCAGATTATGCGCGCCACAATGCCAAGTGCAAGCATGTATATGCAGTTGAATTTTTATCGTGGTTAAAGCGCGACATCTCAGTTTACCGAATTACTTCCATCACCAATAAACAGTTTATAATACCCTAATCAGGGTCAGAATACTCGCCTGGCAGCCATCTGCATGAACTGTCATGTAGATTGCTTGATTAGATGATATTTCACATTTTGGTTCCTTGCATTCACAAGTCAGCCTATGTCAGTAAGTCACTTCGTGTAATAGCTGCAGAACGTTTGATTATAAGGTCGTGATACTCTGAAAAGCGATCTTCAAGATTTTCTGGGACAGCATTATAAAGACAGAGTACGGTTATAGGCATGTCAAATCCTTTTATTGCTTCATCACTCATATTTTCAAGTTTGAGAGCGTCATCATATCTTCCCTGTTCGATTAGTTTAGTTGGCAAAGTGGCCAAAACATTTAGCCCATTTTTTGAATTCTGTTTTGCCACTTCCCCAATATCGCGAATTCTATTAAGACTTGGTATAGCAGAAAAGCTGCCATCATCATAGAAACCTTCATCAGCGGGGATTATCATTATATCTTGTGAGTTGAATATGAGATTTACATTTTCGACTCTCTCAATCGATTCTATGAATTTCTGTTGCTCCTTTGTGTAGATAAGCAAGACATTAATCTGATTGCGATCAATACCTCGTTTTACATATGCATTAACATTATTCTCGACAGCACTAGCAGGATCTCCTAGGATACAAGCAGATAACACAGGACTACACTCTAGCGCCAAACCCCCCAAAGACTTATTTCCGGCGTCAGTCATGAACAATCTAAAATTACGATAAAGGTTGAAAATGAAACTTGATATCATTACCATGATAAAGTTTGATAATGCTTAATACTCAAGAACACCTTCTATAGTCAAATCGAATCAAAACTAAACTAACTTAACTAATCTAAGGGCAGCGACGCCGTTCCACTATCCCTAATACGACGATTCGCCACCCCGCACTTTCAGCTTTGAACGAAGCACTGCCCCTTTACCAGGGGGCTACCTTCACTATACCCGCTAGTATTTAATTGTATATAACGCATTTTTTATTTGGAATGTTAATCTCATTTAACGCACCAGCAAAAAGGTCTGAAGAATCCAGGGTGGCCTGAACTCGCTAGATTAGTGAGCAACAAGAATAGAAAAGTAGTGTTATATCACTTTTACTGGTTTCGAGCTGGTCAGTTTCTTCGCCCAAATGCATGATGGATGGTCCACCTCTAGATACGTGTCCATTATGATGATTTAGTCGGTTGATGCAGATGCTTTACCATCACCTGCTGATGCAGATGCACCATGGCCACCAGAATGGTCACTGGAACCACCACCAGAATGGTCTATACTACTATGACTTATGCTGTGCATACTGTCCACATGACGGTGATGATGCGAACTAGTACTACCTGAAGTACTGCCTGATGAAATGCTCTCTACACTAAATATGGCTACACCAGGCTTCAGACTATACAACACAGGATCAACTGTAGAGGCATTCACTTTCACCTGATAGGTTTGACTGTTCTAGGTGTAGTCCACGAATAGCTATAAGTTCCATTTGAATTACTGATACCGTTAAACTTATTTTGAATTAAATTTCTCGTTGGATCAAAGACTATACCACTTATTTGAGCATTTCCTATAGTGTTATTTGAATTGGGATCGTGTACAGCAATATGGAATACTTCAGGCTCCCATTTTGTTATAGGATTTTTATCAACATTTATTGACACTATTAATTCCGGATTAGGTTGACTAGTTCTTTCACGAACATCTTAACAAGAACTACTCTAATTCATTCAATCAGAGCAGCAGCAATAATTTATCCGTAGCTAACAGTGTGAAACTCATCACACATGTGGGACGCTTGGGAAATTTGTGGGACTTGATTGACATTTCAAGAGCGATCTACTAGTGAAAAGTCGGGCGCAATTTATGGAACAAAATTCAGATTCTGGTACATCTACAACCGAAAATAGTACAAAAATATACACCATTGAATGCCAAATTCCCTTAAGGTGCTGTCTTCCATTTCCTCTGCCATGGTCTCTCTATGTGCGCGCACTGTCTTTCTGATCGATGAACATGTAGGAGCGTCAAATAAGCTCAATCTCGCGAAATATCTCTGCGATTCCGAATCATCTTTGCACCAGCAGATAGAACATGTACCTCGCCTCAGCCGCCAATAAGTCAGCAATAATAAAACAAGTGAACTTGAATTTGAAATTCATGTGGTACGCTTAGGTACCATATCTTGTTCATGCTGAATTTTCATAGTGTTACCATGATGCGAATAACCAACTTTAACATAGAAAGGAATATTCTCATCTGAACAATCTAGTACTGTTCTTACGCATCGCATCAGCACTGATTGTTCAGTAGCGTACTTTACTAGCTTGAATCCAATGCCTCTCCTCTGATAACCAGCTCTAATAGCCACATCTTCTATGTGCCCTACTCTTCCTCCACCGAAGATGAATTTTGGTTCAACAAGAAGGGTGGTCGTTCCTATTACCAAACCTTGCTTTGCGTCCTCTTGAACAACTGCAACGTATATTTTGTGAAGCGGATTTGATTTTATTTCTTTCAATATCTCAATAGCTGCTGATATAGTTAGACCACCAACCGGAGCTAAATTCTCCAGCACCTCTAATAACCCACCATTTTCAATATCACTTTCTTCTATTTCGCGAATTGAGTACTTTATGGAGGGTTCAGACATATCTATCATCAGCTTCAGAGCTAAGGTTCATTGCCAAATCAAAATGAATAGCAATCGATATATGAAGCAATCATTAAAAAAAGAGCGACAGTTTAACAAGAACCAAAAACGAAAAAACATCCTAGTTGGAAGAATTGTCACTCAATGTGCAAGTCAAGTTTGTCGTGCGGAAGATAATATGATGATAAGGAATTAGTTAAGTGAAAATTTTATAATGTACCAAATGTTTATTATGAGTTAAACTATAAGTGTACCATATGTTTATTATGAATTAAATTAAAGTGCTTTTTATGAAGTTCTCCAAAATGGAGCGTAGTAATTGACTACTCAACACCTCGCCGTTGTGACACTACACGATGCCG
>DATBGR010000606.1:0-5817 GCA_036557905.1 Nitrososphaeraceae archaeon
AGGCGCAATAGCTGCAGCGTATTCTTTATTCATCCCGGTGTATGAACAATATCTAATAGTTGGAACTTCTGGTTGGAGCGTCGTTGCAATAAGTACAGGATTGATAATATACGAGATTAAAAGAGTAAAACAAGAAGAAAAAGAAAAGTTAAGAAAAGAGTAAAAGTATCTTATTCCTTTCCGCCTTGTTCTTCGATGACAACCAATGTTACAGTCGATGTAATGCCGGGTATTTTTCTTATCTTATTTGTTATAGTGTGATTCATTATTTCTGTATTATCTGATTTCACTTTAACAAATACATCATGAACACCATAAGTTCCTCTTACCTCCTTTACGTCATTCAAACTAGATATCTCGTCAATAATTTTCTCCTCAGAACCTAAGGTACAGTTTACTAAAATATATGCTGTCGGCATTATTCAATTTATACTAACACGCTATTTAGTGTTTTCTGCAGATTTTCATTTTACGTCCAAAAAAGTGCATTAATGGGTAGTGATTCGAACTAAACTACATTGCATGAAGCTTGTAAACTTGACCAGTTTGCCTATTAGTATACTTCCACTCCTCAGTATTGTAAATAATCTCTTTGAATTTAGACTTAATTTGTGGATGAAGCGAATTATATACATCATCGCCTATCATAATAGTGTTTGGATCGGTTAGTGAAGTTATTTTTGCCGCTATACTCATGCAGTAACCAAGAACATCAATAGGAGAACTTTTATCATGTCCATATTGTACTATTACATTTTCACCTTCATCAATCCCAATTTTGACGCTAAGTTCAGGATAATCGTATTGATTCAATATAGGATTAATTCCATTTCTGATTACAGTTATTATAGATTGAGCGCATTGTACTGTTTTATCACACGCTAGTAATTTATTATAGTCTGATGGGAAGAATGCAATAACAGCATCTCCTACGTACTTTAATACATAACCGTCATAACTCTGAACTATTGAAGATATTTCATATGAAAATGCCCTTATTATGGTTACTAGTTTGTCTATGGGCAGAGTCATACTCATATTGGTGGAGCCAACAAGATCTGCGTACATAACAACTAATGAAATTTTTGAATTCACGTGTCTTAGGAGAAAATTTTGTCCGGGTTTTAATGATGAATCGTATTGATAATGCCTTTTAAGGGCCCTCCAAATTCTATTCTGTGTTTGGGATACAAGTGTTTCAGTATCAACCATACTCTGCTTTGGGATGTTGTTTTCATTATTACCCATAATCATATTAACTAGAGATTCGGTATTTTGTTCACTACTGATACTGTTTTTATCATCGTTTAGATACTTTCTATTATTCTTGCCATCTTCTGGGATATGCAACTAATATCTATTTTTATATCCCTTCTATTAGATTTAAACATCTTCTAAAAATTCTAATTCAAAAAGTGATACCTCAGATAATTCATTGTATTAGGATTAAATGCTTTAGTTTACGAAACCGGAAACTCCAATTTCACTATTGCTATGAGATTATCAGTCTGAGGTACAACGTCTCCATATGCTTGCTTCCGAGCCAAATGTTTTGATTACTTGTCATTTCAGATTCATGTTCTACTATTGCGGCGCTAATAGATCTGGATTGAGTAGTTATGCTATGATTTGTATCAAATATTCCTCCTGGCTTGTGCATAAACGTCATTTGTTCTGGCTTCATAAGCCTCATGATTACACACCTATACCTTCAAGAAACAATAGCCTAGATTGCCGCATATCATCCATAGTTAGCTCTCTATGCTAATTATTTTACCCATTAAATGTATGTGTGTGCAGTTGACAATTGTTGTAGTGAACAATATAGACAAGCGAGCTCTAATCATTAAAGCCATTTAATACTTGACTGTAGTGGGTCCGCAAGTATTGTTGAAACTATGGATGTCTGACATTACACCTGTATTAGTGTAGTTCCACTAAAGTTCCAGTCAGATTGACCGTAAGTAGAGATAAATCCTGGACCCTTTCTTACCAAGGTGAGTCCATAAAGTAGGTTCAATCTTGATAGATCACTTTGTGAGATGCCGACTGGTTCATTCAAGTTCGTTTTACCTAATGATGCAAGGGCAGATCGTGAACAGTCTAGTCTAGTGGCTTGCTTGAGACAAAGTTTGGGAATTGAAACAGATAGTTCATCGCTCTAATGCAGTTGGGTTTACAATTTGCATCCTAGTTGCTGTCATGTCTAAGACCAAGAGTATGACCGAATTCGCGCACACACTTTCCGGACTGTTGATCACGAGTTTCTATAGAGTGACCTGTAGCAGGATCCGTAATCCACCAATTACCCAGGTTACCAAGGAATCCATACCTGGTGTATTGGCTGCACTAGACGATCTCGTTTCTGGCGATGTGTACGCAAATACCAAATAATATTATGTCATTCGATTGCAGCAAAGGAGATTTGCAGTAGTGGAATTTGCTAAGTCCCAAACCATGTGGATTTATCTGTGTCACGAGTTGTTGTAAGGTCGTTGCATATGTGTGAGGTATTTGCTCATCAGATTGTACTAATAGAATTATTACCCTCATATCATCTAAGTTAGAAACAGGTACGTTCCAAATATACATATAGCACTCTCTATAACTCCATAACACTATCGCTACTAAAAATACTGTTCCTATCTATAGCGCTGTGAACTACATATGCATTCTCTATAAATAAATATGAAATCAGATGATTTTTTTAGATAAATATCGTGTTGATGTATAATGCAGTATATGTCTTAGCTTTTATAAACCCTTAGCTTTGATTGAACTCGGATGGTTTGTCTATTTTGTTGACTATGGTATAACTTAATTCCAAACCCTACCAAGACGAGAATAACAAATCTTATTTCCGTTACCATTGATATGGTATTACTGTTATTAGGAATATTAGTATAAGGTGATTTAGTAGTTGGCATAGTTTCTGACTTTATAAATTCTGACCCATAATATATAGTTCCGATAATGCCAAAGAGTAATATAATTATACCCACAATAGTAATGAATTTGCATCTGGAATTATGAAGGTCGATTCGTTTATTATCATTATTATTTGTTGATGAATTTCTTATGAACTATCTGGAGTCACTCCTAATTGAATGCAGATCATCGTATATTATATAATGAATCCTAACCTTGATAACTCAGGCATGATAATATGTATTTAGCATATGCAGAAAAATCTAAAGATGTTTTAACATAACAATCAACAATTAAGTAACATCATTTACAACAATATTTGTAACAGTTTCTGAATGCGATCTTAAAATATGGCAAGATTTATGTTCTTATATGGCAAAAGTGATTGTCGGAAAAACCTCAGACATACCTGAAGGAAAAATGACTCACATAACAGCAGGTGGTAAAGAAATACTAGTTGCTAATGTAGATGGAAGATATTATGCTACAAGTAACATTTGTACTCATGCAGGAGCTGAACTTCATGAGGGAGAGCTTAAGGGCAAAGAGTTAACATGTCCATGGCATGGTTCAAGATGGGATATAACTACAGGTAATTTAATCTGGTTTCCACAGAAACTTCAATCACTAGGATCATGTAAGATTACGTTAGAAGGCGATACTATCTACGTTGAGGTTTAACCGTATTAAATTTACTGATCAAATATCAGTAGTCACAAGCGACTATTATACAAATCTAACACGATATTTCAACTTGCGTTGGGCATATTGCGTAATTTAAATTTGCATTTAAACACAAAAGTTACTTTGCTTGTTCGTAATAAATAATTCAGATATAATAATGGAATACAACAGGTAAAACAAATTATTATGAATCAGAATGGGTCTAGAAATAACGATGGTAGCTTTATTACAATCTCAAGAGAATTTATTGATTTGACTCATATCATTAACAAAAATATTCAAGTATATCCAGGCGATCCTGAAACAATATTTGAGTCAGTTACAAATATAGGAAAAGATGCAAATGCCAATATTACACGCATAACGATTGGACCTCATACTGGAACACATGTAGATGCTCATAAACATTTTATATCCAACGGAATCGGAGTTGACAAAGAACCACCAGATAAATTTATTGGCGAAGCAGTTGTTCTAGATATGTCCAATATTCAAAATGGACAAGGAATTACAAGCTTGGATTTAGAGAGGAATGCTAGTTTAGTAAAATCTGGAGACATTATTCTACTTTATACAGGTGCAATTCCCAAATTCTATTCCAAATATGTGGAAAATAATAATAACAATGAATCTAAAAAGATAGTAAGTAATTTTACATATTTGGAACTTTCTGCTGCAGAGTGGATTGTAGACCATGACATAAAATGTGTAGGAATTGATACATTGAGTGTAGAAAGTGAGTACATCACCGAGGGATCAATACATAAAAAATTGCTATCTCATGATATAGGAATAATTGAAAATCTTAACTCGAATTTACAAGGATTAGTGGATAAAAGAATTTTTCTTATTTGCTTACCGTTGTTATTTGAAGATTTAGACGGGTCACCAGCTAGAGCAATAGTATTTGATATTATGACACAACACAAGAAATAACATGATTTATTATATAACAGGTGGATAATTTTGGTTCCAATATTTACCTATGAATGTTTCTCAGAAAAAGAAAAACTTCTCCTTAATTCACATTTTTCGAATACTGACAAATCAGTCTTTGCAATCATTACGCCCAAACAAGTAGATAGAGGAGCATTAATGTCAAGATATTCTAGAACAGATAAGACTATGCGACGAATATTTATTGATGAATTTGTAAATAACCCAAATCGAGGAGGAGAGTTTTATAATAAAATATTATTAGAATATGGGGACGATTCTGTATCCGAACTAGGAGACGCACAAGTCGCAGTAGAATGGATTTCAAATATTGCAGCAAAGAAGATAGAAGATCATAGGATAGGATTGTCATATCTTGAAAAATCTTCTCGATATATAGCATTTGATCAGAAGATTAATGGTCGATACAAATACCATTTAGAAAAGGATATTATGTCTTCGTCGTATGCTGATATATATAAAGAAGCATGCGAGTATAGCTTTGATACTTATAGTAAGAATATTTTACAAATGCAAAAATTTATTTCGGAATCTGAACCAATAGATAAATTTCTTTTTTTTGATGCTGAGTCACGACGTGATTTATGTTATAGCAGCTTGAAATCTGATAAAGCTATTGAATCTGCAAAAAGAATTTATCATGCAGCGATTAAAGCCAAGACACTTGATGTTCTTCGCGGGCTTTTACCTGCAGCTACACTAACGAATTTAGGTATTGCAGGCAATGGTAGAGCATACGAATACCTATTATCGACTATGTTTGCTTCGGATCTAAAAGAAATAAGATCGATAGCTGATCTACTTTTTGCCGAAATTAGTACAGTCATACCATCTTTTATAAAACGTTCAAATGATAGACATGGCAAGTCTTTTCAATTATATGTTACTGAAACAAAGAAAGCTATTTTGGAGCTATCCCAAAATTATTTAAAGAATATTAAATTAGAAAAGAATCCTGAATTTGTAAAATTGTTAAATTTTGATGACAAATTTGATGCAGAGGTTAAGGTGTCATCTGCAATCCTTTATGAATATGCTGTAGGTCAATCTTTAGATAATATCATGAAATATGTTAGATCTCTTGAACCAAATCAGAGACACAAAATTATTAGTGAATATACAAAATTCAGGACAAATAGGAGGCATAGACCAGGCAGAGCCTTTGAAATGGTAGAATATACATTTGAATTATTTACAAATTTTGGAATGTTCCGTGATCTCCATCGTCATAGACTTCTTACTCTAGAA
>DATBGR010000607.1:0-6485 GCA_036557905.1 Nitrososphaeraceae archaeon
CCTATTGACATAACATCTATTACCATTGTATTTTTACTGCTTGAGTCGTTAGCGCATACCTTTCTCACTAAATCGCGTTCTGTTATGATGCCAATTGGTTTGTTACTGCTATCCAACACCAATAATGAACTAATCCTTCTGTCCCGTATTTTCTTCGCAGCTTCTTGAACCGAATTAGATGCTTCAATGGTCTCAAGCTTGTTACTCACTAGTTCGCTAATTGTTGTTGTCAAGTTCCCTCCTAACCAATCAAGGTATTTGTCAACAAGTAATAAAACGCTTTACCTTGATTTGTTTTTATTCTTAGGTTTGGGATGTGGAGTCCAAATTTATTAAATTAATCTTAAAATTCGATACTGTATATGAAATACCAGCTATTACGGTGATGGTAAATTCGCTAGTAAAAGTGAGGCCGATTACTGATGACAATTAACAACCGACTATGGTGATAATGCTCCCAAATGTTCTCGAAAAACTCATTATTTCTGGAATGAACAGATGTTGATTATTTACCTACGCCTCTACGCTCAGTGCTGTAGTTTTAATATTAAACAATTATCTATATATTTTCATTCAGGATCGGTTCGGAGATGGGAAGGTGGAAATGGAGACCATTACGACGCAGCTTACAAAATTATTGACTATAAATTATTTATTATATTGGGTAAGTGCCGTTATATTATTGGCAACTATCAACACAATTTCCTGCTCTAATGTATCGATTGAAAGTTCCATGTAATTCCTGTGGGGAACTGGAGTGATATGATGATGGTGTTATGGAAGAAAAGCCCAATCCCTGACTAGCGACCAAACATGTCTTATTTCATTGAAAGTAATCGTTAGAGATTGGTATAAGCAATGTTTCTAGATTGAAATGCACTTCATTATTTATTTGTAAATTTTCAATAACTTTGAAACTGGATTATTGCAGAAATGATGAAAATTCTCGACAAAAGAGTGGCAACTAAACCACTTGCACTAGTTGTAGCCATGCTCGTCAGTCAGATGAAATTCTCTTGTATATTAACACCAAAGACACGCATCCTTCTTTTCGACTTGTCCTTGTCTCATTTCGTAGTATCTGAATGAATTACTAACTGTAACAGCTGGGTCTGCAGTCAAGTGCGCCGCACGCTCTATAACTAAAAGAAGTTATTGAGTGGGAATTTGGGCAATTAACCAATGTTGGATGTGTTTAAGTTAATGAACTGGGCATTTGATGTACAAGGTAAAACCAATATTCGAGGTCCACCAATTGTATAGTCAGAATACACCGAACTATGAGGAGTTAGTTTGCAGTGGGAATGCAATGCACATCATTTCACTATTGAATTATCAGAGTTTTATCTAGCAAGTGAACCTTTTGATTTATTTTTCCATAAACTCATGGCATTTACACGATTGACAATAATTATTGCCTTGTTTTTTAGCATGAAAGTCGTAACATTGTGCCATAGATTTAAGCATCAAAATAAATGAAAGCATTATTGGATAGTTTCGATCTACAAGTTATGAGAGTGAGTAATTATGTGTTTAGAATTTAAATACGCTACGTGCCAATATGGTCAAATCGTCAGTGAGTAAAATGATACAATGGGATTCCCTAATAGTCGAAATGGTAATGCTAGCAGCAATAATTTGGTTTTCAGTATATCTTGAGCATTGGACATATCGCAGGAGAGAAAAACAAAAGGAAAATAACGAAAGAAAATATTTGATCATTTTCATTAATAATGATCTCGAGCAAAGGTTAAGGTTTATAGACGAATCACAGCAGTTCAAAGATTATAAGCCATTCTTTACCGACATGTGGGACGCTGTTGTTTTAGCTGGAAAACATCCTTTGTTACCATTTAACATCTTTCAAAATTTACAAAGGACGTATGCGTGGATGAAATATTATAATAGTGAAATCAATGCAAGAAACAAAGGCAGTGACATGGATACAAAGGTATTCGAAGAATTGCTACAAGATGTGAGAAAGCAAATTGATGGATCAGTAGCATTATTGCGAGTCGAAATGAAGTAGGAATATACCAAACAAATTTGTCTCACAGGAAATAAGCCATGGTGCTAATGGCAAACAGAAATCTGTTGCCGTAACCTTCTCCATTTTTCTGTTGCCGAGCATTGGTCTAACGCTCCTTTAACTTGGTGTTAGTAGTTTATATGTCTCCAAGTTTTCCTTCATCCTGAATTTTTACAAGAAATTTATGCCCACACTGGTTACAAATTAAATCTCCTGTGGTGTAAAATGTTGCTTCAAAGCTGTCAGGAGAAGCGTTCGTGAAATTAAGCGAATCGGCATAAGGCTTGATGTTACTCTTTTCTAAATTCTCTAATCCACATCTAACACAACAAAAATTGATTGAACAAAATCTATCAATTATTTTACCTTCGTCTTCCTCTTTAATTGGATATCTTTCTTCATTATTGCTCATCGAGTATTTATTTTAAATTATAAACTTTTAAAGATAACGTTATTCCGTCTAGGAAGTCATTGTAACAAGTTTGCTGTTTATCCAAAGTCAACTCTTGTGTATATGCTGTTCGTAGACTAGTCAGCAATTTTTCAAATTCTGGGTTTATTGCTAGACATCACTTCGATATGACAGCATGTAGTTTTGATAATATACTGCTATGTTTGAAATACCCTCTATACGCCTAGTCTGTCTGGGATTTTCTAATAGATGCCAGAGTTCTGAGGATTATGATTACTGATCTAAAGGGATACAGATCCATGCGATTAACAAAGACAGTATGCTGATCAACACACTTAATTATAATTATTACCGATTTATTATAAATTCTAAGAGATGAACATCAGGAAAATACTTGTTGCAGTCGACGGTTCCAAACCCGCTATGGATGCTACCGACAAGGCAATTGACCTGGCTAAACTTTACAGTGCCGAGCTGTCTGCACTTTATGTTATCTCATCTGATATCAGATATCATTATTCTTGGAATACTCTGTCGCCAGGATTATTCCCTGGAGCCTTTGATGAACTCCCAGGGATCGCGAAGGAGACGGGAAAGAAGCATCTAGATGAAGTTAAACAAAAGGCGGCAGAAAAAAATCTCAAGGTAAGGACAGATATTATTGTTGGTTTGACGTCGACCGTTAAAGAGATTGTGGAGTATGCTGAAAAGAATAAAATGGATATGATTGTCATCGGTAACAGGGGTCTTACTGGGTTCAAAAAGGTGTTCTTGGGCAGTGTTGCAAGTGGTGTGGTAACATATGCACATTGTCCTGTCTTAGTTGTGAAGTGACTTGCGTCATTTTAGAAAATCACTTGACATGAGTGACGTTTTTACTCACCAAGATTGGTCTCCAAATAGAACAATCATTATCAATTCGGATCTAACCCTGAGATTCTAAATGTTACGCTTGATCCTCTCGTATATGATGGAACAAACTTTCATATGAATAAGAATACTTTCATAATCATTCCTTCAGTTATTATATATTGCTATATCAATTACTTAGAAACAGAATTTACTGCGGTTAGAGGTCGTAACCCTTTCGATATCATAGCAATGTTTCTTGTAATGATATTTACGCTCAATGCGGCAAATTCTTTGGTCCATCCTGCTATATGAGGTGTAAGTACAAAGTTGTCGAGTTTAAGCAATTTGTCATTTGGATTTGCGGGCTCTTCCCAAAAGACATCAAATCCAGCACCTGCAATCTTGCCTTTTGAGAGTGCTGCATACAACTGTTCCCTATTAACGATAGCAGCTCTGGCAACATTTACCAATAATGCTGTTGGTTTTAGTATATTGAATTCTCGAGATCCTATCATTCCCTTCGTTTCATCCGTCAGTGGTGTATGAATAGATATAAAATCTGATTGGGAAATTGATGCTTGTAACGCATTAGTTCCCCTCACATCATCTATTTGAATACGATTTGGCAATTCTCTTTTTCTTTTTGGATGTTTGGTAATTGCTAAGACTTTTAATCCAAGGCATCTGGCACGATTTGCTACTTCTATACCTGTAGCGCCAAGGCCAATAATAGTGAGAGTTTTACCTTTCAGCTCAGAACCCAACACATTGACAACCCTCCTACGCATAATTCCTATCTCAGCACTTTTAATATTCTTTGCCAGGTATATCATAAGAAAAATTGTATGTTCGGCAACAGAAACGTGGTTAGAATGGGGAACATTAGCGACATAGATTCCTCTAGATTTACAGTAAGCAAGATCCACGTTGTCAATTCCGATTCCCATTTGATGAACAAGCTTAAGTCTGGAGCTACATT
Source organism: Nitrososphaeraceae archaeon (assembly GCA_036557905.1). GTDB lineage: Archaea > Thermoproteota > Nitrososphaeria > Nitrososphaerales > Nitrososphaeraceae > JARBAU01. Next base: position 4,273 of record DATBGR010000607.1, read on the forward strand.
CTATCATTTTTTCGTCGATAATTCCAAGACCATTTACAAGCACATCTGCATCTTCGATTTGTGGAGGCAATGGTTTTTCATAATTTACCGTTTCAGCTCTGAATCCTATCGTTGCCAGTTTATGTGATAACAGGGATTCAAACCCACTGGCCTTGGATAAAATCTTTATGATCATTATCATTCCATTATCATTTATTATAATTATTTATTTGCGAGCGCTACCAGGACTCTTATCGCGGTATTATATAGGCGATCAATCCATGGAACTGCCTCTTGATTCTGACCTAAACCGTAAAAAGAATCTGACTTCCGTCTTATTGCGTAAATGTCACTAGGTTCTATTGGAGCACTACCATAGTCCAAAATCGCCTCTTGATATTGTTCCAAGTTTCTGAAAGCGACCCCTTACTTATCAATGTCATCATATCGTCAGGATCAATCTAGACCGCTTTATCAAGCCACTTTATTGCTTGTGTGTCCTCTACTTGGTCTACAAGATCTGTGCCCTTTGAATCAACGCTGGAACTTTGTTTTGATTTATTTCTAGTGCCTTATAATACCACTTAATCTTTTTTTCTTGTATTTGTATTTGAGCTTTGGAAGCATAACCGACATCACGAAGGACGGGAAGAAACGCTAATCCTGATAGTGCTGAATGATGATAGTAACACAATTGGAATAAGAGCCAAAATCAGCGCACTTTCTAAGCAACTGGTGTTGGTGTTTGGGCTTTGGTTTTTATGATTAACCAGATTCAACCAATTCCTTGGAGCCCACCAGTTGCATGATAACGCATGTTATATCTAGCACCATAAGGAGTGAGTTTGATGTGAAGGGGAAATTGCTTGCCTTGACATGCACTGCATTGCATCGCCCTCCTAGAAGTTTAATCTAGTCGTGATGAAAAATAAATATGGATAGAGATAATATGCCCCATCAGAACTCAACCGGGAACTCTGGACTAGCTTGGATGCTTATGTCCCTAGGCGCAGTGATTATTATAACTTTGCTCTTACCATTCCCAATATCATTCCTTATATCCCTAATCGCGATCATTTCACTTGGTGTTCTTAGAGCGCATATGGCGTTGAGAAGGATAGGTTTGGGAGGTATTAAAGGATGGAATAAGTATTATTCTTCGTTTCAATCCAGTCGTGGGCAAGATAATGTTGATAGCTTCACATACAAACCGCTGACATTCTATTGTATGGGCTGCGGATATCCACATAAAAAGACTGCGTGTCCTAAATGTGGATCAAAGGCAGTAAGAGCCGGCTGAAATATGAGAGTTACAACTTGTCCTAATTTTTTATTTCTTATTCAATATTATATCTTGTAATCTTTTGAAAATTATCAATCCAATTTTAAAGTCTCTATGATTATATTGATGATGGAATTCACGCGAATGCTTGAAGTAACCAACGTTTATTATTTCTTGCCGCATATTTCACAATTTATTTTCCTATATAAGTTACCGTAGCATTCTTTACGATACCCATGTTGACATGGTTAGAAATGATAGTTTCCTGATAAATTTCCTTTTTCTATTCAGCAAGAACTATACACATCCATATCTAATCCCATTGAACTTAACCTCTCTTGTAGTTTACTCTATTTGGAATTGCTGAAGGGGACGACCGGATTATATATCATAATAGACATTGCAGGACTTGTAATTCATTTTGTGGTATTTACTTCTTGACTTGGCACATGAACTCATTTATCTTGACAAGCTATAAACTAAAAATAGACCCGGCAGACACGAATGTACTGCGGTGTAACTCATTGCATACCAAGTACTTTTAGTCGTTAGCCTCGAAATAATATTGGGTTGTCTTCCGAAATATACTCATTCAGAAAAAATTGCGTCTTTTGCAAGAGAGAAATAATAATGTCAAACAAGGAGGGAGAATGGCATCCATATGAGATAACGGGAGATCCTCACAAATGTCCGAGGCGTCGTAGAAGCCAACTGTCAGCGAAGATCAGATTACATTAAACGACGTGATCTGGTGATCTAATCTGCTGCAATCTTTCTGACCTGCTGTTTCGATAGAGAAAGTTTGTCAATTAAAGTTTTCTTTCTGATCCCTCTCTTCCCAAAAAAAGTATTCCCGTGACTAATCTATCATATGCAGAGAAATCCGATGTCAATTTGCCGGTCAATTATACTAGTACCTAGAACATACAAACCACATCGTCTATATTTCTTG
>DATBGR010000608.1:0-9500 GCA_036557905.1 Nitrososphaeraceae archaeon
CTGATTTGGAGCAAATTACAAAATTTCTTAAAGAACCTATCATTGTAAGAATAGTCAGGATACTAGATATCTCAAGTTTATCTATACTGGAGTTACTGGAATATGATTTAACTAGAAAAGACATCAATCATACATTATCAAATGGCGTTATTAAAATTGACAAGTCTGCATCATCTACCACTTCATCTTATGAGGATAATAATAATAGAAATGTGCTTATTAGTGGAGATTATTATTTTTACAATTTCCGAAATAGCAAGATGAAATTGACTGAAATTGGCCTGCAAATATTAGAATCTGTAAAGGGATAATAATAATTGAATGGTAAAATACAAAGTAATGAGGGAAGTCTGGAATAAAATCTGATAATGAAAGATACTATTTACAATCCAATTTATTATTAAATCAACCAATTAATTAATTGATGATTCATGTACTTCATTTCAAGAAATCTGTTAGGTAATTATATATTATGAATTCGCTTAATTTATAAATTATGCTCACAGTGCATCGTGACCATAACGCCTTGATTTTGTTCTTAGTACATTGCTGCAGCATGGACATTGCACATCTTTCCATTCAATGAAGATTGCACAGACTTGATAACGTTTCTGATCCGTATATCTATTTAAAGAAGATGAAGGCGTACGTGAACAATAATTATACACATAAATTTGCAAGCCATCAAATCGGATACCCCCTAATACATTTTTGATGGACTGGAGCAGATATTGCTTCATTTGCAGCAGCTGCAGTAATGCTTGCATAACGAGAACAAATAGCAAGGTATCAAGATCCTATTGAAGCAAAGAAACATTCAAAATAAGCGATGTTAAAATGAGACACTTTGAAGAAGCGATGAATATCAAACACCTTGTGATTTTTGTCCCAGATGAGAACAAGGTAATTTGAAAAAATGGATTCCCAATGGCTCTCCTGTAATTATATGGATGACAAATAAGAATAGTTATATTTCTAGTACATGGACAAATGGCCATCTATAGTGATTAGAATATCCTAGTACAAAGTTATAGCAATTATGTCATTAAATCTAATAAAAAAGGCAGTAATTAGATATTTAGTCCTACGAAATATCATCATAACCGTCGTGAAAGTGCCATTATTATATTGTCAGCTTTTATCATGCCCTTGATTGCAAGTGTATTATTGTCATCTATAGGATCTCAAATAAGTGAAAGCTTTGCTAAATCATGTGCTAACGAAAATATAGGTAATATTGCTACATCCCCCTGTGGTTCGCAAGGACTGGACTATCTTTTTTTAGCCTCGCCAAGTAACGATGTTAAAACAACAACCACCGGAAATAGTTTAACGACACATGCAAACTCAAATTCTAATTCTGGAGGTAGTAGCAGGGGCCATAGTGAATCTCCATTTGTTCTACCTTTTCCCTAAATATTTGAAGTATTTGTGAAGATAAACTTTCGTTTGATATAGTCACAAAGTATAGCCTATAGCATATCATAATACTATCTGCAGGAATTTCATTTCATACATTTTTGATAATTTTGATAATGTGGTTTTGTTAGAGTTGTTATCATTATCTTTCTTATTTTCTTTAATTCTCATGAGAATAAAGCAGGACATCCAAATCTAAATAAATATAGATGGCATATGATTTGAAAATTCAACTTCATAAAATTAGAAGATGCAGCCTGTTTCGCTTTTTACCAGATTTGGAGAGCACCTGATCTCAAACTTTCTCTTGATTCATCATAGTGCATCTGGCAATTATAACACGAATACAGGCTGCAATCTTGGTTTATAGGTGAAATAATGCTGCAATCTATTAATATTTAAATCGGATGACTGCAAAGCAGTACAAAGCAATCATTCATGCGATAATAATCCCAAGTTCCTGTTCCTACTATAGGTTAACTAAGTACGATCTTATCGAGCCCAGTTACATGCCCGGCTCTTATCACATGATGATTCAAGTGTTGCGCATTGAGTAGGTAAACCAGATGTATAAAGGATCTCTTGAGACATCTCATGTGTCCAATCTGTGCACTCTACTTATCAATAAGTTGCAGTGACAAATGTTGTTACTATAAATAGATAGATGAATGAAGCTTAAATCAACAGGATCTCATAGTCCACTCATCAATCACGATCATAAAATAAACTCATGCTTAGTGTTTGGACAAATCTATGGCATACATAGTCATGTTAATATAAAATCTATCATCATTGCCACATGGATTAAAGTTTTTTAATACTGCACTTATACTAATGAGGTCATGGATTTCAAAAAGCTTAATGATAAAAGGATTGAACAATCCTTCGGAGGTGGAAAAGAGAAGCAAGAAGTGCGTAGAAGAAAAGGAAATTTGACAGCCTTTGAAAGGATGACCACGTTGTTTGATTCTCAAACCTTTGTAGAGCTTGATCAATTTGTGACGCACGAATGCACAGATTTTGGGATGGAGAAGAAAAAGTTTCTTGGGGATGGGGTAATAACAGGTCATGGCCTAGTTGATGGCAGGGTGGTGTTTGCCTTTTCGCATGATTTTACAATATTAGGAGGATCTTTGGGTTGGGCTTTTGCCTCCAAAGTTGCAAAAGTGATGGATCTTGCATTGAAGCAGGGGTCTCCAATAATTGGTATAAATGAGTCTGGAGGCGCTCGTATTCAAGAAGGTGTAACTAGCCTAGCTGGCTACGCAGAGATTTTTCATAGGAATGTGAAAGCCTCAGGTGTGGTCCCTCAAATTTCTCTTATAATGGGGCCTTGTGCTGGAGGAGCAGTATATTCTCCAGCTTTGACAGACTTTATAATCATGAACAAGTCAGCATACATGTTTATAACTGGTCCAGAGGTAGTCAGGGAAGTCACGAATGAGAATGTAAGTTTCGAAGAGCTTGGCGGGGCTCAAATCCATAACGAAAAGAGTGGAGTTGCTCACTTCATTGCTGATGACGAATTTGAATGTTTTAGAATTCTTAGGTCTCTTCTTTCTTTTATTCCATCCAATAATTTAGAAAATCCTCCTCGCATAGCACCAACAGATGATCCCAAGAGACAAGATTATGAACTCAACTCGATCCTGCCTTCAAATCCGAATCTATCTTACGATATGGGATCAATAATCCGAAAAATTGTTGACAATGGTGATTTCCTTGAGGTGCAAAAATATTGGGCAAGAAATATAATAGTAGGTTTTGCAAGACTTGATGGTAACTCTGTAGGTATTATAGCCAACAACCCTGAATCATTGGCTGGGGTTCTTGATATCAATTGCTGCGATAAGGCAACACGATTTACTAGGTTTTGCGATTGTTTTAATATACCTATAATTGCTCTAGTGGATGTACCAGGCTTTCTTCCTGGAACTAGTCAGGAATGGGGTGGTATAATTAGACACGGGGCTAAGCTACTATATGCCTTCTCAGAAGCTACAGTGCCTAGACTTACAGTGATAACAAGAAAAGCGTATGGCGGAGCATATGATGTTATGAATAGTAAACATATAGGAGCAGACTTGAATTTTGCATGGCCCACTGCAGAGATAGCAGTCATGGGACCAGAAGGCGCTTCCAATATTATCTTTAGGAAGGAAATATCAGATTCGAAAGACAGAGAGAAGAAAAGAATAGAATTAGTACAGGATTACAAGAATAAATTCTCAAATCCCTACATCGCAGCTTCGAAAGGCTATATTGATGAAGTCATAGAACCTAAAGAAACTAGAGAGAGGCTTATAACTGGACTTGGACGTATTTACAGAAAGAGGGAAGGAAAATCTATGAGGAAACACGGCAACATTCCAGTTTAGCCAATTTTTACCTTCATGATTATAAAAGAATAACTAGTTAATTAATTAATAAGAATAAATACAATAATCTAAGAATTTCATGCAGTTCGCATTGTACAGTGTATTATAATGCGCAAAGATTGGAAAGAAGTTTGATTTGATTCATATAAACAATGCTTGAATATAAAAAATTCAAGGCCCAAAAGTTTTTGTGTTTTCAATTTGACTTGTCGTCATTGTCTAAGAATGTGCTAATTGCAAACAGAGGAGAGATTGCAATAAGAATAGCAAGGACCTGTAAGAAACTTGATCTAAAACCATTTGGCATCTATTCAGATGCCGACAAGAACTCCCTTCATATAAAATATTGTGAGAAAGCAGTAGACATAGGGGGCTTTACACCATCGGAAAGCTATCTTAATATGAACAAGATAATTGAGGCTGCTAGTGCACTTGGTTGCGAGCTAATTCATCCCGGATATGGATTTCTTTCCGAAAACGCCGACTTCGCAATGCTTTGCAATAAAGAAGGATTAACTTTCATAGGACCATCGTACGAGTCGATGAGTATTACAGGAGATAAAGCACGATCCAGAAAAGTTGCTTCAAGAATCACATCAATAGTAGATGGAGATGAAGTATCTAATGAAGTCATGGCTATGGATCTAGCAGAAGAGATTGGCTTTCCTGTAATCCTCAAGGCAGTACAAGGAGGAGGAGGAAGGGGCCTTAGAATAATAAGATCAGTTGAAGAACTGAAGGAAGCGTTTGCTGATTCTAAGAATGAGGCGATGATAAGTTTTGGCTCGGATAGAATATACATCGAAAAATACATCGAAAATCCAAGACATATAGAAGTACAAGTACTTGCAGATGATTCTAAAATAATTCATCTAGGCGAAAGAGAATGCTCGGTCCAACGACGGCACCAGAAGCTCATTGAAGAAACACCTTCTCCAGTCCTAACTGTAGACATGAGGAATAGTATTACTAAAACGGCCATAGCAATAATAAAGGAAATGAAATATACAAATGCTGGTACTGTCGAATTCTTATTTAAAGATAATAAGTTTTATTTCATGGAAGTCAATGCAAGGATACAGGTTGAACATCCTATAACTGAGGCAGTTACAGGTGTAGATATAGTGGAGCAGCAGCTAAGAATAGCATTGGGTGATGGACTGCTGATTAAACAAGAAGATGTAAGATCAAAAGGACATGCAATAGAATGTCGAATAAATTCAGAACATCCCTTGAGTTTTGTTCCTTCTCCTGGAACTATCACAAAATTCATAATGCCCGACATTGAAGGCGTCAGAATAGATACTGCGATATATTCTGGATACTCGATTCCGAGTTTCTATGATTCACTAATTGCGAAGATCATATCATTTGCAAATACCCGTTTGGAAGCAATAGAAAAGATGAAGAGGTCACTAATGCTGTTTAGGATTACCGGAATTCCATCAACCATACCGTTTCATATTTCAGCTTTGAATGATGCAAGGTTCATTAGTGGAAATTACGACACGTCGTTTATAGACGAATTAAGGTCATTTTCATCAAAAGATGGAGAAATCGCAGCAGCATTAATATCACTATTACCTAAGAAGATCAAATTTTTGAATAAAGATGTGCAAGAGATGGCAGCAGACCCATGGGCAATAAGTAGGTTTGATACTATAGATCTCTTCAATAGTAATCATAATATGAATAAGTGGCTTAGATGAAAATCAAAGTTAACGATACGCAATATAACATAGAAATTGTTGGGGATAAAGTCAGAGTAAATAATGACAAAGAATTGATAGTAAAACAGCTGAATTCAGATGAATTAAAAATAAATGAAAAGTTATTTCATTTGGATTTTACAGGGGAAGGTGAACCATCAATTATGATAATAAATGGCATGGTCTATGCGATATCAAAGGAGTCTCCGATCCATGCCTCTATTAAGGAAATAAAAGCGCCAATAGGTGGCAGAATTGTTAAAATTTTAGCAGACGTAGGGTCTGTAGTCTTAAAGGGTCAAGTTTTATTTGTTTTGGAAGCAATGAAGATGGAGAACCGATTATTATGTCCAGCTAGTGGGAAAAAGGTTAAAGAAATTAAAGTTGTCAAGGGTCAATCGGTAACTACTGGAGAAGTACTTTTAGTCTTTGAGTAACAGTTGTCAAAATGAAAAACTCATTCAAGCACAGATGACCAGATTTCTGCTACTTAATTTCTTATTCGGCTTGTATTGAATCATAATCATAATACACAATACATAATACATATCATCACAGATAATCTGTGCAATCTATCAAGATGGTATTGCAGTGGTTTATCCGGTGCCTCATTTAGCTTCTGTACCTCTCATATCTAACTTTAATTCGCCAAAATTAATACAAGACGAATATGGAGCATTATTTGTATAGTCCTTTCAATTATATATAGACATTGACCATATCAACTTTATTTTTATATCTATAATAATCGTATTCAGAATGTGTATGGTTATGCATAAACCATGAAGCATGAATAACGCTGCTATATGATCAACTCCGATCCTTCATTTGGTTAGCAATGTTTGTTAATATCTATGTCATCTATTAACATTAGGCAAAACTATCAAAATATAGAAAAAGATCAGTCAATCTAGCCAAAAATCAACAAGACATGTTAAATCTTGTACCCGATCTTTCTCAGTAAATGTTTTCTCTCATCTACATCCTTTTCAGTCTCTACACCTTTTGATTTAAATCCGTCAACTACACCAAGTATAGCTCTTCCTTGCTCAGTTTCAATAAAGATGACTTCAATTGGATTTGCAGTAGCACAATATATATTGACCATTTCAGAAACCTCTTTCAATCTGGGTAGCACGTTGATAGGATACGCATCTCTTATCAGAATTACTATACAATGACCAGCAGAAAGTTTGTAGGCGTATTCTGTTGCAAGCCTATCTAGCTCGGCATTGTTTCCTGCGTGCCTTACTAAACATGGACCACTAGCCTCACAGAAGCCAATTCCAAACTTGATGTTTGGAACACAGTTAACTAAACATTCCGAAACATCCTCCACAGTTTTTATAAAATGACTCTGAGCTAGGATTATTTGTACGTCACCTGGTAACTCTATTTTCAAACTTTGTATTTTCATTGATTACTCATCTAGATAGAACCAAATATACATATCAAAGCTTTGAAATTCTGCAAAAGAGAAATATAAAGACCAAAATATTAAGCATTTATTCTATCAGTCATCAGCACTATCCTCAATTTATAAAAAAGGCAAGTTGCAAACGTGGTTGTCAATGATATATTGGTATGTAATACTATTTTCCCTTGGTTAAACTTCTTGTCAATAGCGTCAAGGTATGATATGATGAATATGACATACAATGACAGTTATGCAAGTAATACGCTATTTAGATTTAATATCCTATGCAAATGATGATTGCAGAATAGGACAAAGAATAGTACTATAGAATAATATATTGGTACAGGTAGATCGTAGTTTCTTGGTAACTTATTTCCAGAAAATCATTAGTACTTGTGGAAATTACATTTTCATTAAGAATCATGATAAAAATTGAGATAGATCACCTTTGGCAAAAGAAAGAAATCATGTATTCTACACAGACCAAGACTTATTGATAAGCAAAAATGGGAATAATAAATGAATACATTGAGAGACAGACACTTACTGCACTTGTATTAATTCTTGCCATGGAAAAGATGGAGACTAAATAATAATAATAATAATATATCCCACTTCGTGGATATCAATGTTGATAGGAGCAGACCTTGGGGCCTGCCAACTAATTAGCATCGAGGAGGAGTTCAAAACAATCAATCCTGATATTGTAAGGAATACTCCAGTATGTGGTGTAAACTATATAACTAGACAGTGGATATTTAAGAAGCTCGGCGAAGATATCTAGATGACTATGAAAGTCCAAGATATTATGAGAAAAAAACTTGAAACCATTGAAGAATTATCTTCTATTCAAGAAGCTGCTCAGAAAATGAAAGACAAGAATGTGAGTTCTCTGGTAGTGATTGATGTAAATAGTAAGCCGCAAGGCTTGGTCACAGAACGGGATCTGGTTAGGAAGGTGTGTGTTAATGATGTTCGTACAAGTACGATAACAAATAAGGAAATTATGTCTTCTCCTATCATTACTATTAAGCATGATTCATCACCATCAGAAGCTGCTGATATGATGTTGCAATACAATATACGACATCTGCTTGTAGTTCATAATACTAATAACGATCTGAATAATAATCCCATTGGCATACTTACACCGCTTGACTTTACGAGATATCAAGAATATGCAAATGATAACGAAAAAGATTCGATTGAAAAAATATTAGAATATTATATATGATGACACAGATTCTTTAATTGTCACAAACATGAATTATTAAGATCTTTAGAGACATGCCTCATCATGTTGCTTTACTTAAAGGAGAACATCTTATCAATATCATTCAATATTTACTATTGCAAGAATAACTCTTTCAATTCGTTTATACTCTATGTGTTAAAAAGATGACGTTTTATCATCTCTTATGCAAAATATCCTCAGACCAATATTGAGTGAATCTCTCGTATAATTCGCCTGAATGTGGCACTGAATTGCTATTTATAAAAGTAGATATGGTATCTTGATTTTTAATTATTATTTTAAATATATCCCTGGAAGTAATTATACCGACTAACTTTCCTTCTTGTTCAATTATTGGAAGTCTTCTTATATTTTTCAGTTGCATAGTATCTATTGCGTCCTTAAGAGAACAAGTTGGTGTTATGCTAATTATGGGTTTGCTCATTATCTCCCGCACAGGGATATGATACAAAGTTTGATCAAATGAACCTACTATTCGAACAACGTCTCTTTCAGTAATAATGCCTACAATTTTATCTTGCTTAATACTATCTTGTGCTTCATAATTTCTTATTATTAATACATTACCGATATTATTTTCATACATGGTTCTAGAGATTGCCTGGATGGTTTGATCTTCGGTTTGAACAATTACATTTTTGGTCATAATGCTGGATACTGGAATCGATTGTAAGCTCATTAATTGGTTAATAATTCGAACAGTATATTACATTTTTGGATTGTAATGCGGAGCAGTGCGTACGTACCTATCTTATATCTGCCATGAACTAATCGATTATGATCATAAAAAGAATTAGACTGTTATGTTGCAATTAATACATATATATTACTACATACCAAAAATTCTACTCTTTAGACAGAAACAATAGATTTATCATGATATCTAGATATGCCAAATCAATATGACAAAAAATGCAATAATGGCAGATATTGATAGTAATTGCAGTATTCAAATAAGAAGGATACTCGTTCCAATAGATGGTTCAAAATGTTCCTTAAATGCCGCTAGATATGCGGTAAAGCTTGCAAAGGATGAAAATGCTCAGCTATTTTGTATCCATGTTATTGGAGCATTACCATATGGATATCAAAGAGCCCCTCCGCATGTAATAGACCAGTACTTCAAAGATCTCGAAGAAAAAGCACAATCATGGTTCAAGGAAGTAAAAGATATGGCAAGGAATGAAAATGTTGCAGAGCTAAATACCGAGATTTTCACTGATGTAAAATCTATCATAGAATCTATTATTGACTATGCAACTAGTAAAGACATAGATCTAATAGTTATTGGAACAAGGGGAAGAACTGGACTGAAAAGATTC
>DATBGR010000609.1:0-11605 GCA_036557905.1 Nitrososphaeraceae archaeon
CAAGTAGGTATGTTAAGTATCCAAGGCTATTAACGTCAGCCAGATATGCATAGAACAACAACAAATATCTCGTCTATCTCCATCAGAGGCATTAAGAAGGTAGTCGCTAGTGAGGCAAGTGAGTGAATTCGCTTCAAGGAGGCATGTTATATATAAAAGTACTGGAATAACACCTCAGGATAGGCTTAAAACTACAATAAAGTAATGTGCAGGCAAAAAATTACAACTAACTATTCTGGGGTGTGATACACGGCGTACTGACGAGGCACCCTGATTCTGCTAGTATCATCCTAAGTCGTGTGTGTTATCCCAACTAACCGCATTGTTAACCACGGTCAGTAAACACCGGTAAAGAAAGCAAATATTTGTCGGCAAAAATCCATGTCGAGTTATAGTGTGAGACAGGTGCGCCAATTTGCCAACATAACCTAGATGCAAAAACGCTATACGCATGGGTAATGTATCCACCCATGGGTGTAGCTTGTGACAATTCGGGAGTCTTGGAAATTATATCATATACCATGCCGGCAAAATGCAGCAGTAGTTCGTTGCCGGCAAAAATCGAACACGGGGTTGTGCACACTCCGGTAACCTTGATAATGCCACACCTGGCATATGGGCGGCAAACATAGGACTTGCCGGCAAAGGTAGTAAACTTGTGCCGGCAAAAAAATCACAAGGACCAATTAGGAGTTTGAGGCAGCTGCGTGTCTACGAGCCATGATTGATGAGATCTAGTGTTGTATGGGAGGTATGTTAAATGGCAAATATATACTGGCAAAGGCAGAATGTGGAATGTATGCGCAGATCTTTGGTGGGCACATGGAACTCACTCTGGGATAATCTGGCAAACTAATAGCAATTCGTGCCGAATATGCTTACATGTGAAATATTCGATGGTGCAATCTTGTGTTGACTATTCACTCATCGTTATAGCAATCCCATGCTAACTAGTAAATCAATATGTTCAAAAAAATGATCGTATTCTTCATCATATATTGTATTTCAGTACAGGATTTGGTTTATTCCTGAGCGCTAATGCAAATGCGACTGTGACTGCAGATAGTAAGCCTACTGTAAGAAACACCAGATTATACGATCCAGGTGTCGGGTATGATCCGCCGAATTCGGTAGTCCTTTGGCTCTCCATATATACCCCAGCCAGAGCAGGACCTATTGCCATTCCTATAAATAGTAAGAGCGCACCCACCCCTACCGATATACCAGTGAACTCTTTTGGCGAAGATGATACTACCATGTTCCACGTTGCGGTTATAGTTAATGACAGACCACTTGCAATTACAGCTAGGTTTGCAGATATTGCGAATTCGGTAGAATGGAACGTAAATAATCCGATCGCGCCGATTAGGCTCACTATCCCACCTATAATGGTTGGCTTCATACTTCCAAATCTATTTATGATAAATGGCGTTATACTCGCAAATACTAGGAACATTACCATGAATGGCAGTTGAACGTTTGCTGCATCTTCAGAACTTCCTCCGAAACCTAATGGTATTGGACTCCTAACTAATTGGACTATCGAAGGGTATAGTATGAACATCGTAATCCCGGTAGCTACAAGTATGATATACGATCGTAGAAGGATCTTGTGTCTTAACAGCCTCAAGTCGAAGAAAGGTGGTTGAGCTCTTCTTTCTACGATAACAAAGACTGATAACGAAGATGCTGATATCACGAATGCGAAAGCGATCAGTAACAGATTTTCTGAGTTTATTCCGATTTGTATAAGTGTAAGCGCAATTACAAAGGAGGATATCGTGACGGCGAGGGCTAACACGCCTTTAATATCAATAGGTAACGATATCCGTTTTTTGTTCAAGGCTCCCTCTGTGTCAATATTAGCAGTCGGTTCGTCTGGCTTCCTATTTTCTTTTACGAATTTGGCGATCATTAGAGTAACTATGGCCGAAAAGGGAACTATAGTCAAGAAAGTTGAATGCCAGCCAAAGTGCTGAATAATGGTAGCTCCTATCAAGAGTCCGACCACAGAACCTGCTGAGTATGCCGATCCAAACACTCCTACAGCAATGGCAAGTTTGGCAGGGGGAAAGGTGTCCCTAAGGAGACTAAAGGCAGCTGGGACTGCCGCTAAACCGAAGCCTTGTATTATCCTTGCAATAAGTAGAGATGATATATTATATGCAAGGCCCCCAGCAACTAAGCCAACTATATATGTACTGAGCAAAATAAGCAATATTTTCTTCTTCCCGTAAAGATCAGAAAGTCTGCCAGCAACAGGGGTCATAACTGCAGCTACGATCAAGTAGGCACTGAATATCCAAGCGGCGGTTCCATAGGGTATCTTAAAGTCTTTTATGATTTCCGGGATTGCAGGCAAAAGCATGGTTTCTGAGAAAAAAACTGTCAGTAATGTACTGCTTAGGATTGCCAAAGTAAACCAGGCATAACGACCAACAATAATTTTCTTTTTGCTATCTTCCAATCCTCTGACGTCACCTTCTCTTGTCATAGTTATTCAGTCCTTGGAGCAAAGAGGTATTGTTGTTGCTGTGGTTGTAGTCGTTCTTGTTGCTCTCTAAATATCGGTTCATACAATCCGTTTTCAAAATCATTATTAGGGGCAGTTTCTCTCACCTTCACTATTTCCTCAGGGTAGTCACCAACTAAATATCTTAACTTACAATTTTCTGAAGATACAGTATTTAGAGTGGCCTCCGCAACCAGATTCAGAGACGAACTATCATTCATTAATGCCCGAAAGCTCTTCGTAACCGTTTCCGTGAAATGTGCAAATGGATAAGCTTGGCTTGATTTTATGCCAGAAGCAGTTTTCTTCTCTTCTAAAAACTTTGTCTTTTTTAATCCATGTTCTACCACGATATTTAAGCCGAATTCATTGAGTTCGTGGCATGTTGATTCAGATGGACCTTCTAACGCGAATTCGATAGGAGAGTGAGCAGAAACACTCTTCGGCATTAGGAGCGGCGTTACAATCCCAATTTCGCTCAAAGTGGCTGTTACCACCGCTACTTCCTTTGTAGAATTAGACGCTTTTTTACCATGATTGTTGAGATTATATTTCTGTGTCAATTTAAAATACACCTTCATATTTTATACCATTCATTATGATCCTAATTCATTAGATATTGGCGTTATTTATCGTTGACTGAAGTATTACTCCAAATAATGGACAACATTTTCAGAATATTGGCTGAATCAGGTAGCAATGAGCTTGACTGTGTTCTATTTTGTTTCAATATTTATCTTTGACTCTATTTGTGTCTTACTTTTAATTGACTGGTTGATAACGGGGTTTCTATTCAATACTTAGAAAAGATCATCTACGACAGTCGTGATCTTACAGATCCTCCGGCCTGAAAGACATGACTAACCAAATAGTATAATAATTATGGCGATCGATTCAAATGGTTCACAGGTCTAAATCAAGTAAAAACTACATTTTACCATAGTCCCATGTGGAAAAGAATCTTGGAGTAATTTCAACAACTACATTGTTCCCATTTTTTGAGCCCTCCGATATCATTTTTGCTATCGGATGATCAAGCGTTCCAAGGTATTTTATACTAATTCTATCTCCGTGTACTACTGTTTCTTCTGGATCTTCTAACAGACTTGCTATGCCTTTACCCTTGACTCCCTTATACGGAGTATTCTCATCATCTATTGAAAAATAAACAACTGGTCTTTTTCGGAGATTTTGAGTTTTTCTAGATAGTTTTGAAGTGGTCATTATGAGTTTTTCTCCATTTTTATCATAGTAAAACCAAACTGGCTGAATATTTGGCTCCCCATGATCGTCTGTAGTAGCAAGTTGCAAATTTAATTTACTATCAAGAAATCTTTCAATCTCTTCTCTGTTCATACCTGGAACTTCTGAAGTAGCATTTACAACTTTCATAATTACTTAAAGCCATGCCAACAAAAAAAGGATTTCCTTCCAAACTCTATTAGTAATTCTGTGATTTAGATTAGCTTGCTTTAATTTCTGTGGAAAAATAAAACTTAGCTTCATAATATCTCTAAAATAGACGAAAGTGAGTGTGTTTGCACTGAAACTACGCGATAATTGAATAACACCTTCAACGGTAGTTATTCTTACGAATTTATACGTGGTATAGATTTTTAAGTTCATTTTGTTGATCTTGTACGGTGAATATAGAATTAGAAAATAAAGAAGATGATTTAGTTTTCCTTTCTCAATTGAACTTTAAATTTAATAAAGCAGATGAGTGTTGGAAATGCATTACAACTAACGCAGAGAAACTATGGAATGTAGGTTATTATTCTGCCAATTTTGTGCTGATGGATCCTAAGGTGTTAAGAAATAATTGAAAACTCCTATTTGTACTTTTGATGCCAAGACTGCTCTATTGTGTGCAAAATGCGAAACCAAATTACAATCAGGACTGCTAACAGACGCAGATGTCGAAGGTGCAATAAAAATTACAAAATTAGCACAAAGAAACCAGGATATCAATAAATTTACTATGACTTCTGCATCCAAGATAGACGGGGATTTCATTTTTGCTTTATCCGGAGGTGACATTGGCATTATACGTTCAAATCCAACTCTTACAAAGAAATTTGAAGATGAATTCCAAAGCAAAGTTTGGTTTGTAGAAGCGCAAGCAACCGAGAAGAGGTTTATTGAAAATCTCTTTTTTCCAATGAAGATTCTTGCAGTCAATACGCTCTGGCTTCCAGATGGAAGCAAATTAACCAAGGTTATAATCTTACCTACCGATAAAATCGAACCACAACGACAGCATCCTAACATTGAAAAGATAAAAAAGATTGCCAAGAAAATTAGGAATATTGAATTGCTAGTAGAATTTGAAAATCCAAACTAGCGTAAGATCGGAGTAGTAAAAGCAGTAACAGTAGTAGTCTACTCTTTCTTATTTTAGCAAGGGAAAAACTATGCTATTGTACTTACTTACAGTACTGCTGGGCTAGCTGGTCTGGGCCAGGAAATATTCCTTCCTCTGGAGTTTTGGGCTCGCTAATTACAGAAGGCTTCAGATCGTTGGTAATATTATCGGTACAATTGTTATTATTGCTTGAGTTGGTTCTACTTAATAGGCCATCATTAGTATCGTCATCTTCGCCTCAGTTGGAAACACTTGACTTATCATTATTATCGTTTCCGTTTGAATGACCTAGATAATCAGTACACGACTTGGTTTTGTTAGCTAGAATGTTAGAGGAGAAATGTACAATAAAGATAGGCATAACAAGTACCAACATGAGGAACGTGCACAAGATAAGAATTAAGAATTATAATGCTATGGGGACTTAGCATAAAGCAACCACTCTACCATATCATAAAATTCATGTTCTTATTGAACTTGCTCGTTCTCCTCTTAGTTGAGAAATTAAGATAGTGGTTATCGGACTTGTAGCCGTTTTCTCTAATTGGATTCATTATAAGTCATCATAAGAAATTCGGCAACACATAAAATCATTACAAGAATCTCAAGACTCATTTTTCATTATTACAATATTTAACTTTTCCTTACATGTAGGACTGAACCACTAGTCAGATATATTCTAAGGTACTTTGTAACTGGTGGTAAGGATCAATATGGATATAGGTTTAAAAAAAGATGTCATGATACTCTATCACTTATTCAGTTAGTGTTTAATCTTTGTTATTGTCGTTGTTAACGAATCAGTCGACTTCTGGCCGTCATCGTCATAAATCGTTCTAAGTTTAGCATTGATGGCATCGATAATTGTAGTTGCATTTGGTCCTACTATTGATTGTGTTGTCATATTATTAGTGGCATAAGCCGATGCCAGTGATATAATCACCATAGCGAATACAATGCTAGCAATTGTCGTCGTGAAAGTTATTATGGATTTTCTCATAACGTGTCACGTAGTATAATAGGTGCTGATACATAATTTAATAAACACATCGATTTTTGTTCTATTGTTATCTAATAGAAGTTATCGATAAACATTGGCGAAGGATACTGCTGATCGACAAGCGACGACAGTCGACCGACTGACAGCAACAATCTCATGATCAGTGTCAGATTTTCTTACCCTATGTCCTCACGTGAGTATAGTCTGACCTCCGAAATGAATTCATATATAATTGACCAATTTTGTTCTGAAAGCGGATTACTGCGTGCGACTTACGAGTCAGAACTAATGTTAACACGCAGTGGAGGGAAGGACGAGATTGAAAAATTCCTTCCACTGTGAAATGCAGGAAAAGGTTGAGATCCTTTTGGAAACCTTTTTGTATTATTTACTGCAAGAAAGATAATAAATCGGACTATATTTCCTCTATAATAAATCCATTTTTGGATTGGATCTAAACTTGGTTTGAATTACAATCACAGCCATACCTATTGTTGTTAGGGTTCGCCTTTTCAGATTACTTATTCATAGTTGACGACATTCCTCTCTTTTCCAACTGCTAGGTAATCCTTCGTTTAGCAATTACAGTAGCAAATTCACTGAGATCTGATTCATATCTTTGATTGATTTCTGCAAGTGATTCGAGCCACGACCTGTAACTTATCGATAAAATTGCTTGTTTGTGGAGGTCTGGCTTAACTAGCTTACAGTGTTCCTCCACCTTCCCTAAAATATAGAATTTGAGCAAGCAGACGTTACATGTATACTCGGTAAGCGAGCTATTTTCTAGCTTTCTTGATAATATAATATCTTGGCATGGACTTTCGTTTATTGTATGGGGATTGTCTAGATAATTGTTGTTTAGCATGTCATTCGATAATTCAAAGAATTCATTAACGCTTTTGATATTATTATTCATATTCAGCATACATTCAGCAATTGTTTTATCATATCTTACCTTTAGATGTGGGAACTCTTGCAAGACCGATGAACGATCCTCAGCCAGTAGTTTCTTTTGTTGCTGATGTTTGTAATTCTCATTGTCAGAGTCTTGACCCCTCTCCAGAGATTGCTTCACACTCAACACTTTCACCACATTTTAATTTTGATCAAGAATGACTATTTATTTCATACCCCAACTGACTGTGACTATTTATTTACTAGAAGTATTATTGGTTATATCAAAATTAACCAATTCTAGGGAAATTGATAAATTATTGTTGTCTAATTGGTATCGTCGTCCCAAAAAATCGAATCTAAAGTGGGCTAGAGATATATTGATTCCGCGAAATCTACGTTCGAATCAGACCGTGATTTAAATATTATAGGCCATTCATTTTTAAATAGCCACTTGAATTTATAACTGTTTTATGGTGAGTTTAGAAAATTAGAATATTTCCCATCAGAAAGCTTGGTAAAAGCAGTGTGAATTATTCGGTGTAATTGAGTGTATTACATAAGATAGTGATAATTGACTTGAAGTTATAATCCATAGAACGTGTGGAGGGACAACACTTGTCGCGAGTTTTGTCCCCATTACCAGGCATGTTAATAAATCCCACCACCAATTTTTATATTGTATAGGATTTCTTTATTGACAGGACTATACGGATATCCCAGTATCGCAAGCTCGAATTGTTGCTATTAGCAGAGATCGTACTAAGCACAACACTACAATCGCTACGATTAACAAACTATAAAACAATCCAATGAGGGAGAAAGTCCCCATTGGTTAACTAGGTAATGAAGGCATTGTTGCCACTGTTTCGTAGGGATATTTTGCAATGGTAGAAATGCTATTAAACATATTGAATTTTGTTCTATTGATATCTTCTAGTTTGTTGTAGTTCAGGAATAATAGTAATCGTATTTAACACAAATCTATAATGGAACACAGTGGAGGGAGGGACAAAATTGGTAGAGTCCCATCCACTGCGAGATACATATGATAGATATCTGATCCAATCGACTTGACGAGATCCTATTGGAACCGTGTTTTAATCAATGCAGCACGAAAAATTATAAATCCAACGATTATTGTTCTGTACTCGGTCTACATAGTTTGATTAAATTTATGAATTGGAAACGACTAACGTGCCAAATTCTTATCTAACAAATTTGCTAATTTCAATTGGCTTCTCGCATTCTTCATCCTGGTCGGCATAATCTAAAGCTTTTGATCTCTTTCATTAGGACTATTGATATGTTATGTCTCAGGTAACAGTATATAACCATCTGAAACCATCTGAAATCTAAATCTTCAAAAGTTAGAACTTGTGATAAAGGACTGAAGATGCATAAATAATTATGATCGTTCTTTTCGTCCATGGCTTATAAGACGAGACCTCGGCGTTATTGATTCAGTTATCAAAGTCAATGGATATAATTGATTGTATGCACTAATAGCTTGAATATTATACCTGAATTAGAAAGATTTAATGATTTATGATGTGTGTTTTTAGTGCAATTAGACTTGTATAACGTAATGATTGTCTCATAATTATGTAGTTCAATATCGTTACCGTTATTGGTTTAGTCTTTTATAATAGTTTTTTCTTAAAGTTCTTTCTACACGCCGCTTAACCTATGGTACGGGTAGACTCAACTGCAATTGCCTATCGTTTCCTAATTCAATTTGTTATACAATTGATGACTAGTTACAATTGACTGTAAATGCCAATGTATTTTCAGTTTTTTCAAATTCGATTCTTTTATTATTTTCGCTTATCTCATCAAACAAAAATTGATATAGATTAGCCAAATAAACAGACCATTTAATTCCCATATCGTGTTGTATAACATACAAGTGTCTTTTTGGGCCATCGTAAGTTTCCTCGTGTCTATATACATAGCCAGATATTTTCATCCAATATTCTAGAAATTCCAGAGCAGATTTCAATGTATATTCTTTTTCAAGAAGCAAGATGCTATCTTTATTTGTAGTCTTGGCAACATTTTCTGCTATAGAAACGATCTCCTGCTCTGATAAGAGGCTCATCAAGTTCATAATAAGAGACCTTCTGACAGCTATAAAACCAGCTTTTGATGCATTGGAGTGCCACTTTATGTGTTCCTTAAGTACATGGTTGACCAAGGAATTGGTGCTAATGTCTTGTTGTTTGGCCTCATGTCGTAAATTTTTTATTATTTCGTTATCTAGTCTGAAGGTGATACTCTCACTTTTGCCCATGTCCGTTGCTGATTTTTTTTGCAAGTTATCACTTCCTTATGATAATGACTTATTTGCTCATAATATCCTCAAAAATTAGGTATTTAAGCATTCATCGTTGACCGATATGTCACATCTACGGGAATGATGAAAGAGTAGCCTGTAAAGTATACAAATCCAGCATCTTCATTAATGTAATTCTGGTTAACAAGAGCAGTATTCGCAAAATAAATGATTCGTTATACTAGAATCGTTTGAAAAGCTAATTAAACTATAATACCTAGAGAAATCTCTACAATTTGGCACACAGTAAGCATATTAGATTGTAATACCATATCACAAAATGTGATATCTGAAACTCATGTTGCTACGAATTATGCTATAAAGTCTAAAGCGATGATCTGCCAAGAACAACCGTATCGGAAACGATTTCCATGAAAAATACACGTAAGGGGCTTCCAATAGCCAGAGCTCAAATAGGGCAGATATTTCCTAAATTAACACCAGCACAGATTGGTCGTATTGCACCTCACGGTCACATACGTAAGACGGCACGTAGCGAAGTACTCTATGAGCAGGGAGTTAGTGCTGCACCATTCTTTGTAGTAATTTCTGGCGAGCTCGAGGTTGTTCGTCCCTCGGGCTCTGTTGAGACCCTTGTTACAGTCCATAGATCTGGCCAGTTCACTGGTGAGGTCGGCACGCTGTCTGGTAGAAGAACCATGTTCCGAGTGCGTGTTACTAAAACTGGTAAGGTGTTAGAGCTAGATCGACAACATATGCTGACGCTGGTACAGACTGATGCGGAACTCGGTGAGGTACTGATGAGGGCTTTCATTCTTCGTAGAGTAGAATTGATAGCTGCTGGTGTTGGAGACGTTGTTCTTATAGGCTCAACATATTCTGCCGATACCCTTCGTATCAAAGAGTTCTTGATGCGCAATGGACACCCTTATTCCTACATTGACCTTGAACGTGATTCTGATGTACAGAATATGTTGGATAGTTTTAAAATTTCTGCCAGTGAAATACCGGTATTGATCTGTCGAGGCGAACTGGTGCTTCGAAATCCCAGTAAACAAGAAATCGCAGACTGCCTTGGTTTTAATGAATCGATTGACCAAACCCATGTTCGAGATCTTGTAATCATCGGCGCCGGTCCCTCAGGATTAGCTGCTGCAGTTTACGGCGCTTCAGAAGGACTAGATGTTCTTGTGCTAGAAACGGGTTCTCCTGGTGGTCAGGCTGGTTCAAGCTCAAAAATCGAAAACTACTTGGGATTTCCTACCGGGATTTCGGGTCAGGATCTGGCAGGTAGAGCATATAATCAGGCTCAAAAGTTCGGCGCAGATATATTAATTGCCAAGGCCAGACGACTTATCTGCGACCGAAAACCGTACTTGGTCGAGGTCGAGAATGGATCTCGAATTTCTGCACGCACTATTGTGATTGCAACTGGAGCTGAGTATAGGAGGCCACCATGCAAAAACTTGTTGCGCTTTGAAGGTGCGGGCGTATATTATGGTGCGACTTTTGTGGAAGCACAGTTATGTGGTGGAGAAGAGGTGATTGTGGTGGGTGGAGGAAACTCGGCCGGTCAGGCAGCAGTTTTTCTGGCCGAAACTGCGAAGCGCGTGCACATGCTCGTCAGGTCAGCCGGTTTAGCCGAAAGTATGTCGCGCTACCTGATTCGTCGGATCGAAGAATCTGCTACTATAGAATTACGGACACACACTGAGATAGTAGCAATCGATGGGGGCAACCATCTAGAAGTCGTTCGCTGGCACAGTAATCAAACAGGACAGACTGAAGAAAAAAAGATCAGGCATATATTCGTCATGACTGGTGCCGATCCAAACACCAATTGGCTAGATGGCTGCGTTATGCTCGATAATAAGGGTTTCATAAAGACAGGCATTGATCTGTCTTCCGATAATCTAGGCGTAGCAGGTTGGTCTCTTACGCGTCAGCCATATTTGCTTGAAACTAGTTTGCCAAGTGTTTTTGCGGTAGGCGATGTACGCGGCGGTAGTATCAAACGCGTTGCATCAGCAGTGGGTGAAGGATCAATTGCGATCTCGTTTGTTCATAAAGCACTCCAGGACTAGATAACAGAATTACTACTATTCATATTATTATTTCTATTTTTTGACCTGTTCTAAGTTTATTGGTCTGTAGTCTAATGCCTGACGAAGCATTTGTCCAAATCGTGTATGTTGATTACTGCAGACGTGACTGAGGTTACTTGAAGTGTCTTTTCTAGATGATTATTTTATGTAATAATATAGAAGCATTTGACGTTCCTCAATAGAGGAATAGAGGAATTGCAATCAGCCAGATTTGTTTTTTTACCTAACATACTTGGATGGCTCGTGCATTATTCTAATTTGTAGATACAATCAAATCCTAATAATTAGACAGCTTGTAAAATACATCACTAGATTGAATAGTTAGTACATCAATAACTTCTATACTATTTTTTGACTGCACGTGCCGAACTCCAAAGTGCCCATCCAGGATTGACTCGGTTTGGATAGATCTCCAGCATCTTGTCATAGA
>DATBGR010000610.1:0-3390 GCA_036557905.1 Nitrososphaeraceae archaeon
TCAAAACATACGTATACATTGATTCTCTTTTTGTATCTCTAATAATTTCCCTCTCGATATGGTCAAACAGATCTAAAGAAGACGCGGTGTAGCAAATGGCTTTTCCTGTCTACTATATGCTACTCATTGGTCAGAATGTGACAATTAGTATAGGAATTGGGATTGAATTATTTCCAGCGCCACATAAGAAATGTCCCATTTCCTTTGCTATCAACTGTGTCCTTATAAATGCCTACCGAATTGCTTCGAAACGAGAGTTCCCCGGTGGCATGATTATCGAAAAATGCTGCTCCTCTACTTTGAAAAGTGCCATCTGGATTATAAGTGCCAATTGCTTGGAAGTTGTACGGTGCTATATCTCCGTTATCGGTCACAAACTTTGAATTTCCTTGGATAATGGAAGTGTTACTATTTCTAAATGTCTCAGTAGCGTTTCCTGCAGCAGTAATACTCACAGTAATACTCAAATTCCTATTAATTATCCCTTCACCGGTAAAATCTCCTGTAGAAGTTTTGTCCAATGGCTGGGAGCGCGCGCCTGCTGACTCCCGGAGTCTTATGGCAAAAGATAGCAGCAGCTCTAGCGATGACCGTGGCGGCGATAGCAAGCATGTTGAATCCTCTTACTATTATAGAAATGTTGTGTGGCTTGCACTGGATCGCGATATCAAATAGTCTACACAATATATCATATCTGTACATATTGCAGTCGTTACCGATATTTTAAACATGAATTCTCTTAATGCACTTTTGAATACAACTATACTATATTCACTTAATACTGCCTTTAGTATATCTTCAATGACAAATACATTAGGGGGTAGACCCTGCTCACTATTATCAATACGAAGCTCATTATTTCTTCTACAAAGTTCTTTCATGATCGTACGGATTATTCTCTCATTCCCTGAAGATGTATTAACACCCATAGTATCGTATCTTTAATTGTATAACAAGAATATGAAGATGAGTGAGGATATTAGAGGTGAACTAACCTATATGGCCTTAACTTCACACGTGACTATTTTTTCTTTCCCGAACCTGAGTATAGTTATTAAACCTCTTCTTTATAAGAAAACTTAGGGATCAGCACCTGTGATTGGGTTACCGCTGGGGATATAACTACTTGGGCTGCTACCACTGGGGCTGATGTTATGTTGTTGAGTATTACCATTGTGTCCATTATTACCAAAATCATACTCACCGAAGCTGCTACTTGGACGAATGCCTGTTATATTAGTCGAGTCATGATTTCCGTTAGTTTGATTGTCTTGATTTTGACAATTAATGTCAGAAGACATAATTCCGTTTCCACAAACATTTGTCTTTGCAGCTGCTTGTAATATGAACTTAGAATGATGATGTCCACATGCAAATGCGATCTCTGAAGACATGAACGCACAACCTGCTAATAATGATGCTAATGCTGAAATAGCAGTGATTGTAAGATTTTTGTTGTCCATAATTTGAAAAGGTGAGCTTATTACTTTATCAGCGCTTGATGAGAATTTGTAATGCTATTAATCTGATAGTATCTATCTGCAAACTTGTCAATTAGTTTGTTCCCACTGCTATAGTGACATGCATATGTATGATATTAAAATTTTTGTAGATGTCTGACATGAGGCGCGCGCCAATCTCATTATGACTCATTTTAAATCGTAAGTGTTAGTAAAGGAGAATCGGCTCCTTGAATGTTCAAGAGATCTGTTGTCGCTGGGAATAACCATTAGATTAGACTTGGCTAGATAACAGAAAGGTTATCCCAGCGCGTTTCGAAGGCTGCAGTGAATGTATTATAGACTTTATCATTTAAAAAAGATCGATCTAATCACAAGTGGTAAAGATATTGAACTATATTGTACTAAAATTGCTAACTTTTCCATATTTTCTGACTAACAACTAATTTGTAACATGATTCAGCTAACCTGCATAGTGTTGACTAAATCATGCATATGCAGAGATCTCGTAGTTTCTGATTTTTGGCAAAATAATATGTACATTAACATGCTAAAGTGCTTTAACAGAATGTTCTAAATCGACCTTCCAGTGTATCTATCTATCTAGACCTGTTTTACTAGTCCTGCTACCTTAGAGATTTTCACCTTAACTAGATTGCAGATTCTCCACGTCCTTTAGAGGCTAGGTCTACTACAGTTTGCACGTCTGTTACAAACACCTTTCCTCCAACAGTGTCACCGCCTAATTTCTCAACTAGTTTGTTAATCAAATCCTCAACCTGATCGTCTTTAATTATAACCTCAACCTTAGTCCTGGGAATATATTCTGGAGTGTAATGAAAAGTACCCCTGCCAACTGCAAGAGATTCTGGTTTAACCTTTCCTCTCCCTTCAATTTTGTAATGGCTCATTCCTCCTGTATTGGCACTCTTTAATATTTCACTAACCTCATTTAATTTTCTATGCGGTATTATTATCTCGAGTTTTTTCAAGTAGAATTTGGTGTTTGTTTTGCCAAACTAAAAAACTTGCCTAAGCCAGAAACTAACTAATTAGTTAGTTAGATAGATAAAATCAGTCTAGTCTATTACAGACTTACAAAAAATTGGGTGTGGTTATTGGCAGTTTGGATTATGTTCTGCTGGTCCTTCGTTTTGATATGGTATTGGAATGACTCCACCATGACCAAATCCAAATTCTCTTCCTTTCACTACATATGCCAAAATCAAGAAAGAACGCTTTAGCAGCAGAGAGATTATTTACGATTACACCCACGTTTCACTTTATGAAATGACAGAATTTTCTTCTAGACGTCTTAGTAAGAATGTTCAAAGCTTATCTATCTATCTTAGATATAGTAGGTTGGAACGAAGAAAGTATGCAACAAAGACAGTCCTTTTTGCTTTGATCTCATCACCAAAGCATACCCTACTAAGTGAAATGAACATCATAGTATTCGCAGTGATCAGTCTTGTGCTCCTGACAGGCGCGCCAGTCTTTCTAGTGGAAAAACAGCAGTCTGCCTTTGCACAAACTGTATTATCAACTGTGTCAACTGATCCTGGACAATTATCACAGCTTCCGCATTCACATCATCCGCAAGCTGACTATCAGTCAGGCTTTCAACATAGTGTAACTGATGGAAATAGCTCGTCAAATGTAACATCGTATATTGACCAGCCAAAACATGGCTTTGCATGGCATTCGTCGGAGTTTGTCAAAGGATATGTCAATGGATATTGTAGCATACCAGCCAACAAAAATGTCGGAACTGATGATGATAGGGCCACATTTTACTGTCCTGATGGTCCAAGCTCTGCGAAATGGTTCATAGGCAAGCATGAGCCCATTACGGAAGGTATTGCTGTAGCCACTTATGGTATTCCATCAGCGGGCTTGAATATAACATATCAGTATTACGATAAGACTT
>DATBGR010000611.1:0-7158 GCA_036557905.1 Nitrososphaeraceae archaeon
ACTGCGAAATGGAGTCGTGGCTCCGTCGGGCCATGTATTTGAGTGCGGCCCGTTATCAGTCGAATATATGACAAAAGTATCTTCGGCAATTCCAAGCTCGTCTAGAAGATCAAGCATTTGTCCAACATTTTTGTCATGATAATCATAGTATCATGATAGGGAGATTGCCACCGACCTGCCTGTCCCTTGCTTGAAGGTTTAGGATGAGTATATAGATGCATATGCGTAGTGTTAAACCACACGAAAAATGGATTTCCTTCTTTATGTTGGCGCTGTATAAATTCTTTAGCTGCTGCAACGAATTCATCATCACAAGTCTCCATTCTTTTTTTGTTCAACGGTTCTGTATCCTCAATTTTTTGCTTGCCAACTCTTCCCCATCGCGGCATTTCTGTTGGATCATCTACATCAGTAGCCCAAGAATGGATTACACCACGAGGACCAAATCTCTCATAGAATTGCGGAAATCCATTTTTTGAAGGATAGTCCTCTCTTTCAGGCTCTTCCTCAGCATTCAAGTGATAAAGATTGCCAAAAAACTCATCGAATCCGTGATTGGTTGGTAGCATATGGTTGAGATCGCCCAAGTGGTTCTTACCGATTTGCCCTGTAGAATAACCTTGCTCCTTTAGCAGTGCAGCAATAGTTACTAGTTTTTCATTCATCCCAACCGGTGCGCCAGGCATGCCTACTTTGGACAAGCCAGTGCGGTAGACGCTTTGTCCTGTGATAAATGAAGCGCGACCAGCAGTGCAGGATTGCTCGCCATAGGAGTCTGTGAACATCATGCCTTCTTTTGCAATACGATCAATGTTGGGTGTTTGGTAACCCATTAGCCCATGGGAATAACAACTAAGATTAGTTATTCCGATATCATCACCCCATATAACAAGAATATTTGGTTGTTTTTGTTATTGTTTTTGTTTTGACTTTGACATATTATTAATATTGTAGCGGCAATAAGCAATCGATTTAAGCTTTTCTATAATCACTTTGAAACAGAAGTGAATGTATTAGTAGATGAAAACTGACGGAGTAAAGAACAATAAGTATATATTTACACACATAACTTGCAGACCATCATTCTATATTGATTATGATGACAACACTCTTCGATCCTGTAAATGTTTTCAAACTTTCATTTTAGACTGGTCCAACATTATGTATATGGGAATTCTGAAAGTACTCTTCATATACCAGGCATCGCAATTTTAGATGTGAAATATGGTGTCAGATGTGGATTTGCTTCCAAGCTGGAACGACGGGCAAGCCAAGCGCGCTACCCTAAAGTTCGTTACCAACGCGACAACCCACGGTGATGCATTCATCGAACCAGCTGATCGGATCGCTGTATTCGACAATGACGGTACGCTGTGGGTAGAGCAGCCACTTCCAGTTCAGCTTGACTTCATCTTTCGTGCACTGGGAGAATCAGCACAAAGGGATCCAACCTTGGCAGAGCAGCAGCCTTACAAAGCAATACTCACACGAGATCGGTCCTTTTTCGAGGCTGTCGGAGAGCAGAACTTCGATGCAGTAAGGGCACTCGAACAAGGACTGGCTAGGACTTGGCAAGGCACGACGCCGGATGAATTCGAAGCTGAAGTCATGAAGTATCTGAGTGACGTGAAGTCGGAACGATTCGGCGTTCCCTACACGGAACTCATTTACAAGCCTATGCTTGAGGTGTTCGACCTGCTTGCCGCAAACAATTTCCGAATCTTTGTTTGCTCGGTGGGTGGTCGTGAGTTCATGCGCGTGATAGCTGAATCCGCTTGGCATATTCCGAGGGAGCACGTGATTGGGACGTCTCCTTCGTACGAGTACAAGAATGGAAGAATCAGACGCGGCGACAAACTTTTGGGGGGTCTTGCATTAGGCCCTGGCAAAGTGGAGCATATCTTCGCTTACGCTGGAAGAATGCCAGCCTTTGCTGCGGGCAATGCTGATGTTGATATCGAGATGCTTGAGCGCTCAATATTTGCGATGCTACTAGTACACGATGACATGGATCGTGAATTTGCGTATACCAAGGCCGCGGAAAGATCAGTGATGACAGCGCGGGAGAAAGGATGGACGCTGGTAAGCATGAAGAACGATTGGAACACCATGTTTTCATGACTCCAGATGATCTTCGCATCTTCCGCTGACATCAACCGATAAGTTTGTGAAAAAATAATAGTTAATTGCTGCATTAAGCAGTACCCTGAGCAATAGTATTAAAAAGGAATTATATCTTCGCTCTAGAATTATGAAGAGTATTGGTATACTATGCTATCTCTAAAACATCTAAGAATTACACATAGCCCATATCAAGATCAAGATCACACGCTGTGAGCGCCGGACTATAACTTCTTAATACCTAATAGTCAGTCTATTTCTTTGATCGTTCATGATGTTTTGACTGCGAATCATTATCCTATGTAGTATTAGTAACGTTAGTAGATATATCATAGGAAGACTAAAGCTAAGAGGGGTCCACTTCTCCGATTATGCCTGAAGAGAAGAGATGGTTTTTGCTATCATCCGTGCAATTTGTTAAAGTCTTTATCCATCTCTATCGTATCTCTTGTTCATTCGGTTCCCAGACAGCACATATTCCGTAAGGAGCTATTCCACCAGAGTCATGGCCTCTTATGTCCTGACCCTCATCATCTACTATGGCACAGTGATTTGGTTTCATAAAGTATGTACAATTATAGCAAAAGTAACCTGTATGATGATCTGAATCTTTGAACTGCTCCATTTCGATATACCGCGCTGTAATCTTTGTTAGTTTCTTTAGTTTGGTAGCCTCTTGTGGTATATTTTGTGACATTATAAATTAATGTACAAAATTACTTATATAGACATCAACTACGATAACGAAGACATATTGTATAAGTTCACTCTATTTATCTAACGCTCTAAAGTTGTATTTGTTCTGTAATTCTTTAGTTGTACATAAGCCTTTTAGAGGTACAATAAAGTATTTTATCTAAATATGATATCTATAGAATTCTCATCCACTTTGTTTTCTGTTCTACTCCAATGCTGCTGATTGCCCGAGTCTTTGAATGTCTTTAGGTGGTCTACTATTCTACTATTCTAATGATATTGTACATTTTTCAAATCTGCTTCTTTTGGATTTCTTTGTAAATAATTCTTGACTTCGTTTACTGCACCAAATATAATAATTAACTTATTTAGGTAATTTCCACTAATCCTAATTAGTTGCTGTGGATAACCAATGGATGGACTTTGAAGATTGAACAGAACAGAAGGATACCCCAGAGTTCTTGACTATGTACATAATATTTGGACATTATGATTAAAAAACGCTCAATCTGTCATAGATTCAGTAACCAGCATAGCCACTAGCGGGTATCGATGTTGGTCCTGAATCCTATCCATATGTGTTGGTCATGTCAGAAACAACCTTCGTTTGTTTAAATGTTACAAAATCGTACACACTAACAGATAAAAGCGCTTTAGCAAAAAGTTATAGACTGACCTTTCAGTCTGTCTATCGACTAGCAATCCGTCGACGTTCCTCCTTTGAGACTTCATGCAGGATTATAGGTTGGATTACCGCATGAGTTAATCATGATTAGGTCCTGCAAAATTAGAGAGCATAGCCACGTGCATAAGGATCCAGCCTATCGTCATTCAACTTTTAAGCGGTAGAATCCCCCAGTCGACTTATTTCCGGCGTCAGTCCTAAACTATCTAAACAATACAATTAAGGTTGGAAATGAAACTTGATGTCATTATGATGATAATGATTGATAACGCTTAATACTCAAGAGCACATTCTATAGTCAAATCGAATCAATACTAAACTAACTTAACTAATCTAAGGGCAGCGACTCGTCGTTACACTATCCTAATACTGACGATTCGCCACCCTGCACTTTCGGCTTTGAACGAAGCACTGCCCCCTTTACCAGGGGCTATC
The DNA here is from genome assembly GCA_036557905.1 of Nitrososphaeraceae archaeon. Classification (GTDB taxonomy): domain Archaea; phylum Thermoproteota; class Nitrososphaeria; order Nitrososphaerales; family Nitrososphaeraceae; genus JARBAU01. The sequence goes on from DATBGR010000611.1 coordinate 3,938, forward strand.
TTCACTATGCCCGCTAGTATTTAATTGTATATAACGTATTTTTTATCTGGAATATCAATCTCATTTACCGTACCAATAAATAACTCACGCCGTAGGTAATCAACTAATAGAACATGACTTTGTCTTTAGTCGTATATTACAGATAGCAGAATACTTCTACTTCTGCGACGTTGTCTTATATTATTCACAATTTGTGTTTAGCTGGTCAACTTATTTTTCTCTTATCATAGGAATAAGCAACGCTATGGATATGTCTGGAGGAGACAGGAGCAAAGCCTTCATTTTATTATATATGCTTAACAAATCCAAACCCTTTGCCGTAGTTTTAAAGGTTTTTTGATGTCGTTCATATTCTATCAAGCCGTATTGAATCAGAAATGGCATATATTCTTTGAATATGGCATGAGTAATTTTCGCTATGCTTAAAATTTCAATCTGTCTGACTGCATTGCCATTAGAAATATCTAAAATATATTCGATTATATCAGTTCTATTTCTATAAAAATACCGCATACATATCGACATGCTTCTACTAACTATTTTATTTATCACTTATATTGCTAAATAATTTAATTTTTCCATATTTTAAAAAACTATGGATATTTGTGCACTATACACGATTATTTGGCAATTTTCCACACACAAAGAAAATCATTAAAAAGTTACCAATATTATCTAACTCAGAACCAGACTGTCCCACAGGATGGTCTTGCTGAACTATCAACAAACACTCTACATTCTTTTTGTATATTCTTTGCAGAACCTATGGTATTCAAACTAGCGTTCAACATCAAGACTCGTCTGGTTTCTTTCCCAGTTTTAAAAATACTAAAAGACTATAAGATAGTGATAATGGTATGATAAATAAAGATACTAAAGACCTACGAAATGTTAAAGCAGAAGAACTAAAAGAGGAAACAATTAAGGCACAAAGTCCTGGCCCAGAGACGTCTGAGGTTTTTGAACAAGAAGCAAATAATAGTAAATCTAAGGAGTCAGACAAACCTAACAAATTAAACTGATTAAATATAAATATTCCTGCATCTTAGTGTTGGGGATAACTATGAAGTAATAAATACAAAAGAAGAGCGGAGGGCTGAGGGCCACCCAGACCTAGTTAGCAATATAGTTGGTTCTAATTGCTTCTGGCATTCGAATTGGCTTGTACGTCACAATATCCTATTGTTCACACATGGTAACTTAAGTCTGTAGCGCGAACACCAGCAGAATGGCTAACTATCTTGTTAATGCAAGATCGATTTCTGGTTCGGCTAAGACATCATGCTGTTGTTGCCTTCTTTTACGATTGACAACTACGCAAGTGCCGCCGATAATCGACGCTGCTGCTATTCCTATGGCTAAAGCGATTGCTAATTTACTCATAGATAAATTAGTGCTGCAGACTATTTAGCGGTTAGCTAGTTAATCAAGAAGATGGCTTCTGATTGCAAGGTATGGACTATTTCTAGCAATCATTCGCTCAGTCATACATTAGTATTGACTTTTAGCCTACAGTATTTTGGACACTCCCTAGTGTTGGAAGACCGTCTATGTCAAAAGTCGCAGGTTTACAATTTTTATTTTGCTCATACATTTTTGCGTATGATCAATGTCCCAGTAGCGTTTCTACTACAAATTTCTATAATTATTATAAAGCATTAATATCTATCTAAGTAATGGTTACAGCTAATAGTAACATAGATTGGAATGACGTGATAAAAAAAGAAGCACGAGGCAGTGGGGATGAGGATTTAGGTGAGGTACAAGAGGTTAGTTCGAATTACGTTCTTGTAAAGAAGGGAATCTTAAACAAGGAAAAATTCTACATTCCAAAAGATCAGGTAGAAAGCTATGATGGGGATACACTACATTTTAGAATATCAGAAGATGAAGCAAAATCAAGATACATGGGGGAATATCCACCTGCCTCAAGTACAACAAGAAGTGTATCAGATAATGTCAACCAAGAAGAAAGAGTTATTCCAGTAACGGAGGAAAGATTAGGGGTATCAAAAAGTCAATCCACTAGGGAGGTAGCTATTAAAAAGACCCCAGTTACTGAGACAAAAACAGTGGAAGTGCCAGTTACACATGAAGAGATCTCTGTGGAGAAAAGACCGGCAGACCACGCAATTTCAACAGCAACAGGTACACCAGTAGAGTCTGAACAAGAAATTAGAGTTCCATTGAAGCAAGAACAAGTACGGGTAACTAAACAACCTTATATAAAGGAGGAAGTAGCTGTAAAGAAAAAACCTGTTACAGAGACTAAAACAATAAGTGATCAGGTAACAAGTGAAGAGGTTAGAGTCAAAGATACTGGTAGAGAATACGAAGAATAGTAGGCAAACACTTTCAAATTATTTTTTGCTTGATTAATCATATTACTTTTAGAATATATGCCCACTTTTCAGATTCAATAGTTTTATGATTCCATAATAATATAGATAGATTATCATCCTTAGCTTGAATTATTTTTTGCATATTTAAAATAATATTTTCAACTAGCTAAATCAAGTGCCTTAAATATCTCACATCCCTTCCACTAATACTTAAATTCAATTTATTCTATGTTGTATTCTTGGGGCAGACCAACAACAGAAACAGTCGAAGCCGCGATTACATATAGTCACGATACATGATGCATGTCCAGCTTTTTCTATAAAGATTTGAATTTGCTGATGATATAGAGGAATTAAATATATCAATATTGAATTAACACCATTATTTAATGGAAAAACAAGGCTTTCCTAGATTCCCAGAATTTATTGATAAGATAAAAGATTACAAGACCTTTACCACGATCTAAAAAGTGGTCACTTCTATTGTACTGGCTTGAATCAATATAGTTATTTTTGTATAATTAAACATAGTTAACTATTTTATAATAATAATTTTTAGATTGTGAGACTATTGAAATTTTTGTTATAGTAACACATATCTGATTAGCATATTGAGAATGATATGATTCACTTGGAACGTTTGAATTTAATCAAAATTAATACGAAAGAGTAGTGAAACGTTCGGAATAATTAATATTACTCAAAAAGGTGTAGAAAGTAGCTCCGTCATGAGTTCATGATATCACCACCAAGAATCAGACTTGTAATGACTTGATGGACTTGTACTCAACAACCAGTATGCTTCTAGTTTCTTGACTGTTCGTAGTAGATATGTTAGATTTAGGAATTAATAGCCGTCTTATGTTGCCGAAAATAGCT
>DATBGR010000612.1:0-17188 GCA_036557905.1 Nitrososphaeraceae archaeon
TCCCTAGATCTATTACCAATTTCCTTCATCATTTCTTTGGCCATATATTGAGCAATACCCATATAGATAAAGACCATCTTCAAGATATAAATCCTTTCTGAATATTATGCAAAATCTGATTAGAGAACTATACAGTTAAAATTGAAGAAATTCAAAAATCAATCTATTGTCCCCTGACATAGATCGATTCAATATCGAACTTGACTCATTTATTGATTCTAACATGAAAGATGTTATTGCTGATTTACAGGATCTCATAAGGCAACCAAGCGTATCGGCACGACACGAAGGTCTCGATGAGTGCGCTCATCTTGTATGCAGTATTATGCGCAAGGCTGGAATTTCTGCAGAAATATTACACCTAAACGACCAATCAGGTGCAAATATGAAATCTAAGCTAGAGAATGGGATTAGCATCAGAAATAATCTAATTCTACATTCACAAAATGGCAAGAAGCATTTTAATCGGTCACAACTGGATTCAGATATTGATATTATTCCTCCAATTGTGTTTGGCGAGGTAAAATCGAAATCAAACCCCGGCGGGAAAACCATCTTATTCTATAATCATTATGATGTACAACCTGAGGAACCTGTGGATTTGTGGGATAATGCAGATCCATTTAGTGGTAAAGTAGATGGCAGCATCATATTCGGGAGAGGTTCATCTGACGATAAAGGCGAGTTAATTACCAGGATTAAGGCAGTGGAGTTTTATTTGAAAAAATATGGTGACGTGCCTTGTGATATCAAATTTGTAGTCGAAGGTGAAGAAGAGATCGGGAGTCCCCATATCGATCAATATATTTCTATTTACCGAAGGAAACTAGACTGCGACTATGTTATCTGGGAATTTGGTTACATAAATGAACATGGGATACCTATTTTGAGTCTTGGAATGAAGGGGTTGCTTTATGTAGAAATGAAATGTAAGACTCTGGCTCGAGATGCACACTCAAGTCTGGCTGCTATTCTTGACAATCCAGCGTGGATGTTAATTAGAGCCCTTAATACTATCAGAGATGAAAGCGGAAAAATACTGGTAAAAAATTGGTACAAAGAGGTCAGAAATTTTACACCACGAGAGAAACTTTTGATCTCCCTAGAATCGTTTGACGAGGAGGAATTTAAGAGGCACTATGGTATCAAGTCTCTTCTTAACGATGTTAGGGGAGATGAAATTCGTAAAGCATTGGTGGGGCAGGCAACTTGTAATTTGGCAGGGCTAGCCGCAGGATATTTAGACGATGTTCCAAGCAATATTGTGCCTGGAGCAGCAATAGCCAAAATCGATTTCAGATTGGTTCCTGACATGGATCCAGAGATACAGTTCAATAAACTGATTCAGCACTTGGATCAAAATGGGTTTAAGGGAATTATTTCGACCAAGTTTATTCATGGTGTACGCGCGGCAAGGACCGATCCTAGCCACCATTTCGTTAAGCAAGTACGTGAATCTGTCGTAGAAATATATGGTAATGCGATTATTAGTGTCTCATCTGCAGGTACTGGACCCATGTATTCGTTTTACGAGGGTTTGAAATCGCCTTGCGTATCATTTGGCTGTACTTATGTTTATGCGAGAATACATTCCCCAAACGAGTTTGCGAGGTTAGATTTTCTAAATAAGTCAATAAAGTGCTTAACTCGGCTTATGAATAAGGTCTCAACGAGAATCGGCTAAAAATTACGGATCCAAAGTGATTTTAACAGAATGAAGAAATATCCTTGTCAGGAATAGTTATTATTTAGTTGCTAAATGGTGACTTCCTTTGAGAATTGAGGGTTTTTACGATTGTTTTTGGGCAGGACAATCCTACGTATTAACAATCAGGTATGCTTTTTAACATCGTATTCTTGAATCTAATCTAATCTTCTTTGAACGCAAACTACTTATAAAATATGCTTTCATAAGCACTCTAACATGAATATAATGAGAGCACTAACTATTGTCACAATAGTTGCAGGACTCGTAGGCCTAAGTGTGACAGTTTCTGGGACCCGGAATTTAGGTATGCATCAAGCGTTGGCAGCTGAAGAAAAAGCAGTGTCAATCGTACCCGGAGCATCTACTCTTGCTGACAAAGCTTTCTCTCCAAATCCAATCAACATCAAGGCTGGTGATTCGATAAAGTGGACTAACGATGATCCAATGTTTCATACGGTAGTGTCTGGCTCGGGAATAAACGATCCTGCGAAAGGCAAGGAATTTGATTCTGGTTTGTCTGGACCTAATGCACTAACTACAAAAGGCAAAACATTTACCCATACCTTTGCAAAGGCAGGAGAATTTCCGTATTTCTGTCAGCTACATCCTACAATGGTTGGGAAAATCGTAGTATCCTAAATAGTGTCGAAAAAACCTAAGCAAATCTGTAAAGCATGATATTTAGGTAAACTTTTCACATTTTTTTGAATCATTTCAAGATTAGATAAAAGAGACAGTTATAGTAAATTGGGAACTCAATTTTATGTATTTCGCATGATATCTGATATCGCACCATTCGACTCTAAAACAGGTTTTTAAGCCTGTTCGCTTCCTTGTAACCTGTGATTAATTATGAATTCTTGTACTCATTCACCAAGGAGGTTTTATCGATTGATAGCTCTATACGTTGGATTGGGATAGCCAACAAGTTTGGTGTGCTTATTAATGCAGAGTATAGAGATGGCCTTCAACCGTTGATGTCGGAAGAAGAAAACGAAGAGTACGCCTCACTGACGGTCACCAGGTATAAGACCAGAGTCAAATTTCAGTCAAAAATTGGTCATTTGACGTACGCATTTGCGAAATATGAGAAACTTTGTAGAGCTACTATACACATAAATGACGACTATTTCTTGTTGCTTACATTAGATAATAAAATAACGAACTTTGATGAAATTCTGACTGAAAAGGTGATCCCGCTTGTTCAACAACGAAGACAGTCTTTTACAGATAGTAACTAGTAGGTTACCGCTATTCTTGTAAAGCTGTTTAATAAGGCATGACTTATTGAGCATCGTAGTCATGTATTTTCAGGTGAATCGACAACGGTACATGTCCTGTTTAGTATTTCATCTTTTATTGTTTCAGTCTCCTGACCAGGCTTATGAAGCGAGGAATAAAATTCATTGTCCCTGTCGATAATCAATATCACCCCGCGATTTATAGTTTCAATTAGCCTTATTCAGGCATAGAATATAGAATTATAGAATGGTAATGATTCTTTTTTTTATATGTCTGATCAATCAAAGAAGGAATCCAGTAATAATTCGGATTTCCAAGATGCTGCGTCTTTACTTCTCAAAGGGGGTTGTTTAATTAGTGAATCTTGTCCAGATTGCTCTGGTGTTCAGATAAGATTTAAAGACGATACAATATGTGTGAATTGTGGAAAGGGTCGATCTATGAAGAAAGAGTCAAGTTCGACGCCAGAACTATCTATTTCTCAAGAAGGCGAAAATGATTATTCTAAGCTAGGTAAGGATTTATCGACTGTCGAAAATATGCTTGTTGGCAGGATCGTACACTTAACGACGCAAATGAATAGTCAAACTGATTTACTAGATGAGACCAGAATCGCAGGTTTAATCGAGATTTATGTACGGATTGTAGAGAAGATTAGAAGCCTATAACAAATTGAAGTGACGTGCCTCTATATCTTCACAAACTAGATGCTCAAGAAAAATCTACTACGTACTATTGGTGCTAGTGTGATTACTTGCTAGAGCTCTAAGCGATGGCGGGGTCAACTGCACCTTAGGATCAGTGACGACAGGTTGATAAGGAAGGTGATATTGGTCTCTTAAAGTCTTTTGTTGTACTACCAAAGTATCGGCAGAAAAAGATGGTCCAATATAGCCAATCCAGACCCAGAGCAAGATTACTAATGCAAGAGAAATTCCCATGACTAAAATCGATAATGCTACTGTCGTCATGTTTTTGTAGCCGTGGCTTTCACTTTCTTCATGATGTGCACACATCTTACAAAATAGATATCCTCTTGATATTAAAAATATTTGCCTTCAGAATATACCAATTGCAAAGATGGGACATTCTGCTGATAGTTGATGAAACTGGCGAATGCACAATCCTAGCCTCTTTACACATAGGAAAAAATAAAATGAGTACTATGTTTCAAGATATCTATCATGATAAAAGACAGACTGAATTCACTTAATCTAGTCTTGCCCAAGGCACCTAAATCCGCAGGTTTGTATGTTCCAGTGATGACAACAGGCAATCTTGTGTATATTTCTGGTCAACTTCCAATGGAACAGGCTTTTAACTCTAGTGATATCAAGTTCAAGGGTAAAGTAGGTAAGGATATTTCGATAGAGGATGGGAAGAAGGCTGCACAGCTTTGCACAATGAATGCATTATCGCAATTAGACGTTGCATTGGGTAGCCTGGATCGAGTTGATAAATTTATAAAGATTTCAGGATTTGTAAACTGCGAAGCATCGTTCACAGAACATTCTAAAGTTATTGACGGAGCTTCAGACCTAATTTTGCAAATATTTGGCGAAAAGGGCAGGCATACCCGCATCGCGTTAGGAATGAATAGTCTCCCATTGAATGGAGCCGTTGAAATTGATTATATCGTAGTTAAAGAAGGATGATTAAAGTGCTAAAAATTTCTTGCTACCGTGGGCATGTCTAGGTCGTAGATTTTTTGGGTGTATCAACTTCTAATAATCTTGGTCTAGGAATAAACGGTCAACATAGACATTATCCGGAAAGCACTTAGCAAACTCATTAGTTTATTCTATGGCTCTAGTAACTTCATTAGAATGATTTTCCTTGTAGTGTTTCTCGGCGTCTCTTCTTGTTAGGAATTCTTTCCCACAATCCTTACATCGAAATGTCCCGGCCTCGTATTCTGTCATTCTCTACACTTTCTTTTTCGCTCGGTCATATAAATAAATATACAAGTTATTCTAGTAGGTAGGACTTGGTTCTAGAAAAATCAAATTGTATTTCGAACCACGTTAGTAAATCAATATTCGATACTTGAACTGAGTGATACACAAATATAATGATTTGTCAATAGCAAGACTGCGGAGACAGGGAGGATCGGGGTGCCAGCCGTACCCCAAACTAGAAATCGGCTTCATGCTGGGATCAGTAACTGCTGGGTAAATCCATAAGTGAGAGGAACCTACTTGCGCCGCTGAAATGAAATCATGCCGTGTTGGATGGTCGTGAGCGGCAAGCTGTGTGAAGGCACAGTTTTGATCGCATATCATCGAAATGGATGAGGTCCGGGAGGGAGCAATCCTAAGGTGGCACAATCATGCTGGCCCGTCTACGTGGTGGATCTCGTGGAGTATGAAACAGGGCCTAACATTTATGGTGGTACCAGCAGGCTGTCTTCGCAGCTTATTATTATACTAAAATGTTATTCCTTGGCTCTCTTTAAAATAAAATCCTTGGCTCTCTTTAAAATAAAAAATTTAGTTCAGAATTTTCTAAAGCCAATGTCTAATCTTGAGAAAGTCGGTCTGAATTGATTCCTTCCTCATTAGTTTAAGAAGGGCTGTTGCTTCTGGGACCGATATCACTAATTTGCTGAATGAATTGTCAGAACTGATTCTTGGGCAAGCAATCTGCACGAACAGATCGATATCTTTGAAATTTTGGAGACGTTCGTCAGTTATGTCAGTCAATGCAATCAGTTGAACAACTTTTCCCTCCCTTTGGAAGGAGTCTCTTAATTCTAGCGCCTTCAATTTTGAAAACTGGCCCTCCTTTAGGCCTATTATGAGTCCGATCTTTTCACAATCAAGCGCCTTGTAAACTGCCAACACTGATTTTTTTTGCATCTTGGCTGCCAAGTCGTTAACCTGAGTGTATTGTTGGAAATATGGGTCTAACATGTAAGTTGGTTTTCCAGTTGATGCTGCTACACCAACGGAGTGGAACAAGCTTTGACCAAGAAAAATAAATGCGTCAACCTTGTCGATTGAATCATAGGCGGGATAGAATTCGCAACCAAACACTTGAGCATCATTTAACTGGCCCTTACCTTTACCTATAATGACGGTGTAGCCATACTGATTGAAAATATCCTTGACGCCTTCAATCTGGTGTAGGTGTTGGCTAGTTGTTAACAATGAAATAGATGAGTATTTGTCTCGAAGACCTGAAGCGCATTCTAAAGCTACACGGTCGAAAGTCACATCATCAAATGCATTAATCATAACTACTTTTGGGCCCAGGTTTTCAAAGGCAATTGTGTGGGCCACGTTGAAAAGCAAGTCAACTCCCAACTCGTCAGCAGCTCGTGTGTTAACGTCACAGGAGCCCCACGAAGCATCTCCCAATATGTACACTGGGATATCAAATTCCTTGGTAATACTCTCTGCATGATTTTGTAATTGCGAAATTACGCCCTCTGGACCACTTATAGCAATAGATCGAGGCCTTCTCTGTTTGATCACTTCAAACATTCTAGTCTTGTCTATAACAATCATCCTAAGTCAATGCACTTCCCACTTTCATAACCTTGTTTACAATCTCCATGAAGTAGATGATAATAAAAATCATTACGAATGTTAACAGGAGATTAACGGATTTAGCAATATTATACCAATAGTATCGACAGCAATGACTAATAACCTCATAATACGGCTGCAGCTTTTATGTTTCGTTTATTTGACAGACCGTCACAAGTCTACCAAAACCCATGAAAGTATAGTAAGCATTTCTAACATCTACTTGGCTAATTTTAGTCAATATTTTGGTATAAGATTAGTTTAATTCTGACTCTAATCTATCGTAAGGGTTAACCCTATTGAGGACCATCAAGCTCTTACACACAGAACAGACCGAACTTGATGAGTCTCGTCCACACAAAGAGCATTTCTTCCTTGTTGAAGTCCCTGAGATTTCCATTTTTAAAAGTTTTGAAATCTTAATCGCTGAATTAAATGCATTATATTTTATCCCTGGATGGTTTGCTTCAAGTGAATTCAAGAAGTTTCGAATATCTGTTCTAACGCTTTCATTCTTATGTGGACATTCTTCAGCTTGGAATGGAATACCACGCTGCAAAGCATAAAACACTAATTCATGCTCGTAAATCTCTACTAAGGGCTTTATTTTCTTAATATTTTTCTCGCCGTACTCTACCGGCTCTGGGTATATCCATCCTATTCTCTCAACATCTCCAGAGAGAATATTGATCAGAAATGTTTGCAACTGGTCGTCTAGGTTGTGGCCTGTAGCGACAACACTAGCGCCTACAGATTCGGAAATTAGGTCTATTGCTCTTCGTCGGAATGTTCCGCAAAATGAACAGGAGCTAATTTTTTCAGAAGGTCTTTTTGATAATACTTCATCCATATTGATGCCAAAAACATCACTAAATTTCAAAACTCGATTCTCGATGCCAATCTTAGAACAAAAGTCCTTTGCAATTTCTAAGCTTTCGTCACGATATCCGGGTATGCCTTCATCTATGGTTATGGCAACGATAGTGATGTAATCTTTATTGCCATATATTTTATTCAATATATATAACAATGATAGGCTATCCTTGCCACCAGATACTGCAACGGCCACCTTATCTTGATATCTGAGCATAGAGTATTTGTTAACACATCTTTTGGTTTTATCTTCAATTGAAAATAAAAAACAATTTCTACAAAGGTATTCTCCGGAATATACTCGATGATATACAATTCCATTATTGTTGCACCTAGTGCAGACCTTTGGAATCATAAGGCTTGTAAATTGTAACTCACTATAATATTACTTGATATGCCTAGATAGGAAAATCAGATTCAAATTCCAGAATTGTTATCAAGGTATATAGTCATCCCGCAAGTAGGAATAGTTGTATTAATTACTAACAAAGCCGAGAGAATTTTTGGTTCTTGTTGTTGGATGTCACGCTTTAGTTAGCTAGTTGTTGCAATCCTAAAGATATTGAAAATGGTCAGCAAGAATGTAAACAAATGCCATTCCAGCTTCTAAGATTTTGCTTGAATGTTGTGATTTAGATTCTACTCATATGCATAGAGTGTCGATCAATTACAATGTTTACATTTTGTGACTGAAATTTGAGCCGACGTAAAGAGATAAAGCAAAGAGGTATTTAATATCACTAATGCACGAAAAGGAGACGGCGATACAGTATAAGATTAATATGTTGACTGATACAGGTGTTAATGTTACACTTAATCTCGTAGAGGATGTGGAGCTTGAACCACTCACACAACAGCAAATGATGCTAGATGCTATCGATAATGTTGTTACAGACAAAGACGTAAAGGAGCAGATAAGACCATTCCTCGAGGCAATCCTGAAATCACAACCACAGACGGTCATCAATACATATCCTCAAACCGCCATCCAAATAACTATGCCCAAAACACGATATCAGAAGATAGGTAAACCCCAGGTCGGAGAGAATTTGATTATCGATGTCAAAAAAAATATCTAATAACTGGGTATCTCAATGCAAGTGTTGCTAAATTTGAGAAGGTTGTAGCAGACAAGATTAAGGCGATGATAAAGTAAGACATTCTAAGTAGCCTAACTGCTTTCAAAACACTTGAGTAAATCAAGATGATGAGTTTGCAATCAGGATCAGGTTCGAATTAAGGTAAGCTTATGCTAATTAGATAGTACCTGAACTCTCGTTTAATTATGGATTATATGAGCTTTATGATTTAGAAACCATTAATATTCATAGAAATATCTGCGATTACCCCGCAGTACCTACATTAACATTACACTGACATACGTCATTCCTAGATTTCATCTCTAGCAGATGGTGCAGAAGAAATTGTTCACAGAGAGATCTGCATAATACTGTATAGCCACAACACATAACACATCGTCCAAATTTTGCTGCACTATCTGTTAGAGTCTAGCTGATTCATACTATATTATGTCATGGCATTATGTAAATATTGATACTGGAAATGGGTCCTTATGGACCTAATCACGTATGTAACAATGCAAGGAAATTTTTATCATAATTTTACTTATATGTCGAATTATTGACTGCCTTGCGTGAATAATTCTTATATCTATCCACAAGATCCAAAATATGGATCTAACGAGACGGGAAGAACAATTACTCAACGGTGCAGAGGGAAATGTTATTTCTTCCGCCTACAGAATATTGGCTGCAGTAGGCGAAGCAACGAGTGCATCGAAACTCGTCCCTATTCAGTGGGCACATATCTCGGGAGTAAATTATAATACCATTGGCGAAGCTGGTAGAAAGTTTCTTGAAGATTTCTGTCTTGATGCGAAGGTTCAAGTTACAACCACCATAAACCCGATGGGCTTTGATCGAGATAAACCCTCCAGTATCCCAGAGGAATTTTTTAATAAGCAAATGAGTATCGTAAATTCTTACAGAAGCATCGGTGTAATTGATTCATTCACTTGTACTCCATATGAAGTCTATCATCTCCCAGAGGCGGGCAGTTTTGTCAGCCTGGCTGAGACTAATGCTGCGGTCTTTGCAAATTCTATGTTAGGTTTATTGACTAATAAAGAGAGCGCCTTGAGTGCCCTCGCAGGAGCAATAACTGGAAAAGCTCCATTATCTGAACTAAGGATTAACGAGTTAAGAGCGCCAAAGCAGACTATTAAACCATCATTAGAGATGGATACTGAATTGTCCTACGGTCTATTGGGATATTTTGCAGGGAAAGAAATCAAGGCTAGTAGTGTTGGTATTAACGGAATTAAGATTAAAAGTATAGAAGAGGCAAAGGCATTATCGGCCGGCATTGGAACAATGGGAGATCTGGGGATGTTTATTCTTAACAGCAAACCAAAAGGAGAAGCCATATCCTTCGGAAAAGATGAAGCAACATCAATAAAAGATGAGCTTAATTCTGCTGAAACGGGTGATATTATTCTATTTGGAAGCCCACAGCTCGGAATACCCGAATTAAAGTTGCTTGCAAAGAACACTGAGGGCAAAAAATTTACAAAACCTTGTCTCATTTTTTGCGCCAAGCGAATCCATGATTATGCGAGATCAATTGGATTACTAGATCGGCTAGAGCGTACTGGAGCTAAGCTTATGTGCGATTGTTGCATCTGCCTTACGCCTTTAGTTACGAAACAAAATGCTGATTCTGTAGTAACAAATAGTGTCAAGGGAGCTTATTATATGAAAAATGCAAACAAATTGAATGTGGCCTTGCAGGATTCCAAATCTATTACTAAGGAGTATATGACCTAGGATTTGAGAGTTAAATGCCAAAGGATTGTAGGCGGCCAGGCTGTAGGGGATGCGATTATCACAAGTCAACCGATCAATTTTCTTACAATGGTTAATTATGATACAGGAACAATCAATTATCAAAATCATGAGTTATTTGGGAGATCTTTACAGGGCTCAGTTTTAGTTTTTCCTAAAGCAGTTGGTAGCAGCGTGGGGGCATATACTATATACTCTATGAAGGTAGCGAACGCTGCACCTGTAGCTATGGTTTGTACGGAACAGGCAGATATAATAACTTCTTCAGGTTGCGCGATATCTAATATTCCATTGGTAAAGATATTTGATGAATTTCCTCAGTTTTCAACCAAATCTGAACTTAGATTATCTGTAGACGCCACTAATGAAGTAATAGTCATAAAGAAAAATAAATAGCTTGGCGATCATTTTCCATAGGTGCATGGCATTAGATGGGCGAACTGACCACAATGGGAATGAGGATTCAAGTCCATGCACCAATTATGACCATCATAGTATCAAGTTCGGACACGCTTGTTGGTAAACTAGATTATAATGTGCCATACTGGATGCCATTGAAGTCGTACATTTAAAGTCTCACTATGGAGCTAATCTTCTCTTCGCATTTAGACCCAAATTTTACCTCATGTATTCTGAAAATGCTTTTATTAGGTCTGTTGGAAATTCTATCATTTGGCTAGCTTTTGTCCTGAATGTGGTGGCGAATTGAAATTTGACGTAATCAGCAAGAATTTCATTTGCAAGAGTTGCGGGTTGTTTGCTTCTAGAGAAAAATTCGATGAATTAAGGGACAAGAAAGAAAGCGAAGCAAATGATAGAAAAAGGCTACTACACGACGACTATCTAGATTGGTGGCAGACGTCAAAGAAGAACAAACAAAAACAATAGCATTTTATAAATGGACAACTTAACAGTTGATTTTCTCTAGATGAATCTTCTATAGGAGATCTCGAACCGTACATAGCTAAGGCTACCAGTATCTCTTACTGCGTATGAGGCTATAATACTGGATTAAACTACATTGAGAGAATATGTCGCTTTTGTTTTTTCGTAGTTCGAGATGTATGATTCAAACTTAAGAGTCATTCCAATTTCGTCTATCCCTTCTATAAGCATCTTCTTATTGGACTCAGATATTTCGAAATGAATTCTATTTGAATCAAATTCTATGCGTTGCGCCGCCAGGTCTATCTTAATTTGAATGGTTTCGGCATGGTTAAATAAATATTCGATTTTGTCGTGATTAATAGTAGTTGGCAGTACTCCATTTTTGAAGCAATTATTATAGAAGATATCCGCAAATGAAGGCGCTATAACAGCCCTAATACCAAAGTCTCTCAAAGCCCAAACAGCGTGTTCTCTTGAGCTTCCACTGCCGAAGTTTTCTCTAACCAATAGGATTGATCTATCACGATAGTTTGGATTATTCAACACAAAATCCTTTTTCGGGTTGCCGTTCTTGTCGAACCGCCAGTCATAAAAGAGAAACTTTTCATACCCTGTCTTTTGGACTAGCTTGAGAAATTGCTTTGGAATTATTTGATCGGTGTCGATATTGATAGCATCGATTGGAATCAGTTTGCTAGAAAAAGTCCTAAAGGGATTCATAACTAATTTTGTGGATTATAATCTTATAACATTATCCTCATAGCATATCCCTAACGTCGGTGAATTTTCCTTTTATAGCAGCAGCCGCAGCCATTATAGGGCTCATTAAGTGAGTTCGCCCTCCAGTTCCCTGTCTTCCTTCAAAGTTTCTGTTAGAAGTACTTGCACATCTTTGGCCAGGGGATAGAACGTCAGGGTTCATCCCAAGACACATGCTACAACCAGATTCTCGCCATTCGAATCCGGCATTCTTGAAGACTTCGTCAAGCCCAATTTGTTCAGCTTGAGTCTTTACCAGCTGAGAACCAGGAACGACCATAGCTCTGACGTTTGGAGCGACAGCTCTTCCTTTTACTACGTATGATGCTTCGATGAGATCTTCAAGTCTCGAATTAGTACAAGATCCTATGAAAACTCTGTCCACGTCAATATCTGTAATTGGAACCCCGGGCGTTAAATCCATATAATCGAGAGCGCGAAGCGCTGCCTTCTTTAAGCCCTCGTTACCATGTGAGAACTCGTCCGGATATGGTATAATCTCAGTTATGTCAATTATCATTGATGGATTCGTACCCCACGAAATCTGTGGCGCCAGGTTGCTAATATCGATGGCGATTGATTGTTCAAACTTTGCATTGCTATCTGACTTAAGATTATCTTGCCACTTGTCGATAAGATTGTCAAGATCTCTATCTTTCGGAGCAAATTGTCTGCCCCGAATGAATTCGAACGTGGTGGAATCAGGTGCAATTAGGCCGGCTCTTGCACCACATTCGATAGACATGTTACAAATCGTTAGTCTTTCCGCCATAGAAAACTGTGAAAGGACCTCTCCTCGGTATTCAATCACCGTGCCATTACCGCCAGCAGTACCTATACTTCGAATAATGTACAATATTATATCTTTGGCTGTAAGAGCACGAGAATTCTTAAATCTTCCATCTATCCTTATTTCAAAATTGTCTGGTTTGTGAATCCACAAGCACTGTGTAGCCAATACGTGTTCTACTTCACTAGTGCCTATGCCAAATGCCAGGGCTCCGAATGCTCCATGGGTCGAAGTGTGACTATCCCCACAGACGATTGTAGCGCCCGGTAACGTCAAGCCTAACTCTGGTCCGATAACATGTACGATACCTTGATTAGGATTGTTCATATCATATAGTGTAATTCCAAAATCTTTGCAATTTTGTTTCAAGGCCTGCATTTGCATTGCCGAACTGTTATCTACCAATGGAAGTGACCTATTACTCGTGGGTACGTTATGATCCATGGTAGCAAAAGTTAAGTTAGGACACCTCACAGATCTATTTTTAATTCTCAATCCTTCAAATGCTTGAGGCGATGTAACTTCATGCACTAGGTGTCTGTCGATATATAAAAGCGTTGGTTGTTCTTTAGCTTGTTCGAGTTGTTGGTAGACCACATGGTCATCCCAAATTTTATCAAATAATGTTCGCGGCAAATTATGATGATTACTAATAGAACCACTCTGAAATATAATTATTAACCGACTTTGGCAGCGGCTTTATCACTGTCAAGCATTTGAATTAACTTTAATTCTTTCAGCTCGACACCAATTGGGATAAAAATTAAATTAAATGAATTTCCAGAATTTTAGTTGATTCATAGGATTTCGTAAAGAATATGTCATATTTACAAATATTGTGGGTGAGGTATAATATTTTCAGCATAAAACGAACAAAACCATATATTGGTTTGCATCCCGCAGGCCGAACAAGTCAAGTTCGTTCGATTTGCTAATCTTTGAACGCACAACGAAAATGTATAATAATCCAACTAGAAGTTTATACGTGTGTCGACGCCTTTACAATTGACTCATTGATTGTGGATGTTTTTGAACTCGCACGCCATGAACCTCTTGCTCCCAACTTCAAATCGAACTTTTTGATTGAGAATGCTTAAATTTAGTATTGATCAGGTAGGGATATTATATGCATCAGCAAGACAGCAGGTACCCTGCGAACATAGCAGAACAAATTAAGAAGGGAACTACAACATGTGCCTTGAAATGTGCCGATGGGGTGGTTTTGGCCGCTGACACTCGAGCAAGTGCTGGCTTTTTCATTGCAGACAAGCATGTTATGAAGATTCAAAAAATAGATCGGCATCTTGGCTTGACTATTGCAGGTGGCGTAGCCGACGCACAGAATCTTGTAGATATTATGCGATATAATGCGAATATTTATCGGATTTCCAATCGCAAGTTGATGCCAATTCATTCTGCTGCTAGGCTGTGTTCAAACATCCTTTTCAATCAGCGTTATTATCCTTTTTTCGTTCAACTAATTATGGCAGGATTCAATGAGCAAGAGCGTTCCCAGATATATAATATCGATTTGTTTGGTTCAATGACAACTGAAAGCTTCATATCGACTGGAAGTGGTTCACCAGTTGCGTATGGTTATCTAGAATCAGAATTCAGCGAGAATATGAAGGTTGACGAGGCATACAAGGTTGCGCTTAATGCTATCGCAGCTGCGATAAGAAGAAACGCAGGTACTGGTGATGGCATTAATGTCGTTATTATTGATAAGGATGGTTATCGTGAACTATCTCGAGAAGTAAAAGATGCAGTCGGGGTTGTTTTTTAAAACATAATCCTGTCATATCATGATAAATTATTTCTGAATCAATGGTTGATTCCTGATCGATAGACGAATCTAATCAAGGTAGATTCTTCCGAGCAACAAAATCTGCATTAATGTAATACAAGAGGTATGCTACATTATTATTTTGATATTATGTTATTATTACTAGTAACAAGTAAAATTGTGTGACTTCTGCATACTGGAATCCTCCATAGGATATCTATATTTCCATTGGTTTGCAAGTAGCACGCCGTCAATATCACATTGTGACACCCGCTCTTTCACAATGCTAATTTTATTGAACATTAAATCGCTAGAAAAACTGGCGTGGCCCAATCCCAAGGCATGACCGACTTCGTGAGCCGCGACATTTTGTAGTGTTTGATAATCTAGAGGACTTCCAAACGCACTACCATAGATTAAGATACTGGAATGATTAATATATCCAGCACCGTCGAAATTGTCAATGGTCTTCCCAACCATTAGGCCACTTTGCATGGCCATCTCATTGTTAGAACTATTGTGGGGGGTTGAGGCACTTGCTTCGTAGACATATCTAATTCTTATGTCAGGATTATTCGAGTTCGGTACCTCTACAAATTTGATTGCATTATTTTCAGACCATTCATTCATGCCTTTTTGGATTGCGTTTTTGAGTGTATTATTGGCATTAATTATTGAATAGCTGACGCTTTTTAATGTCAAATTTTTATTCCATGAACAACATATTGAGATAGCCCTTGCGCCGTCACCAGGAGATGCGCTAAATCCGTTTGCAACATGATATTCAACTTTTCCAAAAACTAAATTAGTATATGCTATTTGACTGTGAAAGGTCAAAATTACAAGTACGATTGATACTAGATAAGGAAACAACATCAATATCACAATAAAAACCCCTAAGTCTAGTTTTATGCGTTTTTCAAAATGTTGTCATAGGATTTGATAAGAATATTGTATAGATTTATTTTTTTAGCTAGATATAAGATAAATGATATTAGTTTATATCTTCAGAATCGAGCCTACTAATGGTATCTTCGGTCTGACAACAAATATAGTGTATTTTTAATAATTATAGTTAAGGGACATTTGTAATCATTCTATGACTTTGGAATCTCGATGAACACTCCTTTTTCGTTTTCGAATATTCTGTAAAGTATCAATTGGCCAGACTTTCGCCATTCTGGGGATTGTTCAATCCAAGAAGGTTCCTTTTTCCATGATTTCATCGTAACTAAACTTCCGTCGAGAATATTGTATTCATAGCCGTGCATGTAACAAACTATGCTCTCTCCTTCAAGTTGGCCTTTAGATAAGGAAGCCCCTCTATGAGGACAGGAATTATTGCAAGCGAATAACCTGGTATTTTTTCTTCCTACTAGAATGTCTTTTCTATCAATTTCAAAAACAGTCATATGGCCTTCACTGATTTCTTTACTATCACAAATTCTATAGCGCATAAGGTAGAGAATCGACGACATATTATAAATCAAACAAGTTCTGAAAAGTTCGAACAATGAGTTGAATATAATTTGAGCTTGATGAGCTTTGCCTACTTACCAGTATTAGTCGGTACTCGAATCGGAGGCTCGAAGTCGTCTTCGACGTAGAATCATTGCCAAAACAATTAAAGCTATAAGGACCGATAGCATGCCAAAGAAGACACCCTCATTCTTTACTGTTCCTGGGGGGAGTATAAGAAGAACTATTATGGCAACTGCATTCATGAGTTCAAACCCTCATCACTGAAATATATATCTGCTCAAATACAGTTCTTGTAAGTTGAGTGTCAGTATTTATCTAAATATATTTGAATCAGAAACCTAACGAGGGATACTTGTCCAGATTTGATTGGAGGTAGGGAAGGGATTCGAACCCTTATTGATTCGCTATCTAACAAGTTGATCTGCAGGCGAACGCATAGCCGCTCTGCCACCCTACCTGTGCTTAATTGAGGTTACGATAGTTCAATTTAAAGCATTCCGATCTCGTACTTTCTGAAGGCATAGATCTCATGTCAAACTGACGATAGCTTACTTAGAAGGAGATAAAATTTTCTAGTTGGTCTATATTAGAGTGAACTCTTCTATTTTATGGATGCTGATGAAGTATAGGAAGAGCCGACTGAGAATGAGAAAGTATTGAACATTGATATGAGGAAGATTATGAGTCCCTGAAGCATCCAATACTTTAGTATAGAATTATTGCAACCTACTTGCAGTGAGTGAAAACCGAAGCCGCTACATCAGTCCCTTACGAAGCCTTTTTTTCTAAACTCTGAGCCTAGCCTTCGTTTAGTATAAGTAGGTCGTCTGTATTCAATTTAATACATTTGCCGAATCATTGCTTTTTAAGCGAATCAAGTCAATTCAAAATTGAATACAAACATACATTCGTAGTTATATTGTCCTAGAAATGTGAGGGACATCCGTTGGCACCATTCTTACTTCTACACGATGCCGCGATTATAAAGACTCATTTTTGATATTCAAATTTAATCGATTAGGACTAGCACAGGCCATCAGATAAAATATTATGAGATTAAATATTATGGACATAATCTAGGTCCTGAATCTAATTTTCTTTCTCGATTGATACTTTAATATTACATATATACGATGCATTAAGAAATTATATGACGAATGAAATTGGCTGCGCTCTTTTCTGGGGGAAAAGACAGCACATACTCTATTTACTTGGCAAAACAAACTGGCCACGAAGTGGTTTGCCTTATAACTATGAATCCCAGAT